>DASXRF010000441.1:0-2557 GCA_036506755.1 Solirubrobacteraceae bacterium
TCACCACGCGCGAGGGCAACCGCGCCGCCGTCGACGCCGCGCTCGAGCGCTTCGGGCGCCTCGACGTGATCGTGGCGAACGCGGGCACGCAGCACGTCGCGCCCGTCGACGAGTTCGACGAGGACGCCTGGGATCGCCTGATCGCGCTCATGCTGACCAGCCCGTTCCTGCTCGCCCGGCACGGCTGGGGCGCGCTGCGGGCGTCGGGCGACGGGCGCTTCATCGCGATCGCCAGCGCGCACGGCCTCGTGGCCTCGCCGTACAAGGCGGCCTACGTCGCGGCCAAGCACGGCGTGCTCGGCCTCGTCAAGACGCTCGCGCTCGAGGGCGCCGAGCACGGCATCCGGGCGACCGCGGTGTGCCCGGGGTTCGTGCGCACGCCGCTCGTCGAGGGCCAGCTCGCCGCGCAGGCGCGGGCGCACGGCGTGGCGACGGTCGACGTGCTCGAGCAGGTCGTGCTCGCGCCGCAGGCGATCAAGGAGCTCATCGAGCCCGAGGAGGTGGCCGAGACGGTCGCCTTCCTGACGAGCCGCGCGGGCCGGGCCTTCACGGGGGCGCCGGTCGTGCTCGACAACGGCTGGACGGCGGCGTGAGCCGCGCAGAGGGGTCTCACCCCTATTTCTGTTAACAGCACATCCAAGGGGAGGACACCATGACCGACTGGGCGGCGATCGAACGCCTGCCGGAGTTCCAGGAGCTCGTCACCGGGCGGCGGCGGTTCGCCTGGGTGGCGGGAGGCATCGGGATCGGCCTGGGCGCGCTGTACGTCGTGCTGGCCGCGACGGCGCACGACCTCATGGCGACGAGGGTCGCCGGCTCGTTCTCGCTCGGCTTCGCCGGCGGGGTCGGCCTGATCGCCGTCACCTGGGCGATCACCCTCGCCTACATGCGCCGCTCGAACCGCGTCTGGGGCCCGCTCGAGGCGCGCGTGCGCGAGCGCGCGCTCGCAGTCGACGGCGCCGAGGGCACGGCGCCCGCAGGGCATCGCGCGCCGGCCGCGACGCCCGTCCCCGCGCTGGCGGAGGCGCGGCGATGATCCCCCTGGCCCTCGGCACCGGCGTCAACGAGCTCGCGCTCGCCGTCTTCGCCGTCGTCCTCGCCGTCACGCTCGTCATCACCTTCTGGGCGTCGAAGCGCACCCGGACCGCGACCGAGTTCTGGGCGGCCGGGCGCTCGATCTCCGGCCTGCAGAACGGCATCGCCATGGCCGGCGACTACCTCTCCGCGTCGACCTTCCTGGGCTTCGCGGGCCTGATCTTCCTGTTCGGCGTCGACGGCTGGTTCGGGCTCGCCGCGGCCGGGGCGTCGTTCCTGCCCGTCGTGCTGCTGCTCGCCGAGCGGATGCGCAACGCCGGCAAGTTCACGATGGCCGACGTCCTGGCCTTCCGGCTGCGCGAGCGGCCCGCGCGGCTCGCCGCGGCGCTCGGCACGCTCGCCGTGTCGTTCGTGTACCTCATCGCGCAGATGGTCGGCGCCGGCGTCCTTCTGCAGGCGCTGGCGGGCATCGACTTCACGCTGTCGGTGCTGCTGACCGGGACCTTCATGCTGGTCTACGTCGTCTTCGGCGGCATGCTCGCCACGACGTGGGTGCAGATCATCAAGGCCGGCCTGCTCATGACCGCGGGCACGGTGCTCACCGTGCTCGTGCTCTCGAAGGCGGGCTTCAACCCGGTCGAGCTCTTCGACCGCGCCGCCGCCCATCACGACAACGGCGACGCCTACCTCTCGGGCGGGCTGCTCTACACCAAGCCGATCAACGCGATCTCGTTCGGGCTCGCGCTGCTGCTCGGCACCGCCGGGCTGCCCCACCTGCTCATGCGCTTCTTCACCGTGCCCGACGCGAGGGCGGCGCGCGGCTCGATCGGCTGGGCCGTGCTGCTCATCGGCGCCTTCTTCGTCATGACGATGCTCGTGGGCGTCGGCGCGCGGGCGCTGCTGGGCCCCGGCGCGGTCGAGGCCAGCGCGGGCGGCAACCTCGCCACGCCGCTGCTCGCTGAGAAGCTCGGCGGGGGCGCCGGCACGGTCGGGGGCGACCTGTTCCTGGCGATCATCAGCGCGGTCGCCTTCGCCACGATCCTCGCCGTCGTGGCCGGGCTGGTCATCGCCGCGTCGGGCGCGGTCGCCCACGACGTGTGGACGAGCGTCGTGCGCGAGGGGCGCGCCGACGAGCGCGAGGAGGTGCGCGTGGCGCGCGCCGCCGCGCTCGGCCTCGGTGTCCTGGCGATCCTCGCCTCGATCCTCGCCGGGCAGAAGTTCAACGTCTCGATCCTCGTCGGCCTCGCCTTCGCCGTCGCGGCGAGCGCCAACCTGCCCGCCCTCGTGATGGCGCTGTTCTGGCCGCGCTTCAACACGACCGGCGCGGTGGCCGGCGTGCTCGGCGGCCTGCTCGTGTCGCTCGTGATGATCGTCCTCAGCCCACCGGTGTGGCCGGGCCCCGACAGCCACGGCTCGCCGATCGCGCTGACCAACCCGGCGATCATCTCGATCCCGGCCGGCTTTTTGTGCTGCTGGCTCGGGACGATGCTCGGCCGCGAGCGCGGCGCCGAGCGCTCCTACC
>DASXRF010000442.1:0-7095 GCA_036506755.1 Solirubrobacteraceae bacterium
AGCCGTCGTCGATGACGAGGACCTCGACGTCGCCCTCCTGGGCCAGGGCGGTCGGCAGCAGACGGGCCAGCTCGTCGCGGCGGTCCTTGGTGGTGATGACGATCGTCGCCTCGGGGCTCATCGCGCGAGCAGCTCGGTGTAGGCGGCGGCGAGCCGCTCGGCGGCGGCGGCGACCGAGAAGCGCGCCACGCGCTCGGGATCGGCGACCTCGCCCGGGCGCTCGCGCCCGAGGACCTCGCGCAACGCGCCGGCGAGCCCGACCGAGTCGCCGGGGGCGAAGTAGGTCGCGGTCGGGCCGGCGACCTCGGGGATCGCGCCCGACGTCGAGGCGACGATCGGCAACCCGGCGGCCAGCGCTTCGGCGAGCACCATCCCGAACTGCTCCTCCCACGACCACGTCGGCAGGCTCGCAAGCACCAGGCAGTGCGCTGCGGCGTAGATCCGCGGCATCTCGTCGTAGGGCACGAACGCGCGTAACTCGACCGCGTCGCCGACGCCGAGCTCGGTCGCGTAGCGCTGCAGGCGGTCTCGCTCGGGCCCGGCGCCGACGATCACCACGCGCGCGGCGACGCCGTCGCGCCGCAGCAGCGCGAGCGCGCGGAGCACGTCCTGGTGGCCCTTCTCCCACACCAGGCGCCCGGCGGAGAGCACCACCGGTGGACCCGCCTCCCGGGCCGGGTCGGCCCCGAAGCGGTCGAGGTCGACCCCCGGCGGGCTGACGCGGATGCGACCGGGATCGACGCCCTCGAGCTGTAGGGCGAGGCTGGCCCGCTCGGTCGCGGGAAGGAACAGGTCGGCGGCGTGCAGGACGCGGCGGCGGTAGGGCCGGGTGCGGACATTGCGATAGGCGTCGAGGAAGGGCAGCGTCTCCCACACGGTGAGGGCCAGCCGGAAGCCGAGCGACGACTTCGCGCGCGCGGCCTGTGCGCTGTACCAGTAGCCCAGCTCCTGGCTGTGGACGATGTCCGCGCCCGCGAGGGCATCGCGCAGGCCCAGGTAACGATCCCCCGGCACGCGCACCGCGGCATCGCCGAGCCGTCCCGCTGGCAGCAGGTCGCGCAGCGAGCGCACGGGCCGGCCCGGCAGCCCGATGAGGCCGGGATCGAACCAGTTGCGACCGGTGCGCAGGTACGTGACGTCGAAGTCGCCCTGCAGCAGCTCCCACGGGCGCAGCTCCCATGGATTCGCCTGGTGACCGCGCAGGACGACGACCTTGGGACGGGCGGACACGGCGGCGCAGCCTAGCCACGGCTCTGCGCCGAGCCCCCGGGCTTTGGGCGCTTCTGCCCGGGGTTAGGCTCCTCTCCGCTATGAGCCGAGAACGTCAGCTGGCGCGCCGCGTCGTCCACCGCGTCAAGACCCGAATCCGCCCCCCGGCCCCCGCGCCGCACCGCGAGACGCCGCGCGACTACTTCCTCGCGCAGAGCGAGCTGCTGCACCGCTACGCCGGCCGTCCCGTACCGCCCGGCATCGATCTGACGCCGGCCGAGCTGCGGGTCTCCAGCCAGAACGGCGAGGACGGGATCATCGCCGAGATCATGCGCCGGATCGGGCATTCCGGCCCGGGGTACTTCGTCGAGTTCGGCGTCGAGAGCGGCATCGAGGCCAACTGCGTCTTCCTGGCCGACGCCCTTGGCTGGAGCGGGCTGCTGATCGAGGCCGACCCGGAGTTCTACTCGCGCCTGGAGCGGCGATACCGGGCGAACCCGCGCGTGCGGACCCTCCAGTCGTTCGTGACCCCCGAGAACATCGAGCGGCTCCTCGACGAAGCGGGAGCGCCGGACGAGCCCGAGGTGTTCTCGATCGACATCGACAGCGACGACTACTACGTCTGGGAGCAGCTCGAGCGTCGCCCGAAGCTGCTGATCATCGAGTACAACGGGCAGCTGCCGGTGGACGCGATGCTCGTGCAGCAGCGCGGGGAGACCTGGCGGGCGACCGACTACTACGGCGCGTCGCTCGGCGCGCTCGAGGCGCTCGGCCGGCAGAAGGGCTACCGGCTCGTCCACACCGACCTGGCCGGGGTCAACGCCTTCTTCGTCCGCGACGACCTGGGCGAGCAGTGGCCCGAGCCCCCGCGGCGCTCGACGAACTTCTTCCTGATCGGCTACGAGCATCCGCCGGACGCTGACGGTCGCCAGTACATCGACGTCGCGGCTGGTTGAGCGGCCCCCGTGCGCATCGCGATCGACGCCCGGGCGGCCGCCGAGGTGCCCGCCGGCCGCGGGCGTCACGTCCGCGAGCTGCTGCGCCATCTCGCTCGCCTGGACGCGGCGCACAACTACGAGCTGCTCACGCGCGAGCCGTGGACCGAGGGCGAGCTCGACGAGCGCTTCCGCTGGACGCGCGTCGCCGGCCCCGACCCGGCCTGGGTCGTTCCGGCGGCCGCCGCCGCGCTGCGCGCCGACGTCCTGCTCGCCACGACGAGCTATCTGCTCGCCGCGCTGGCGCCCGTGCCCTCGGTGGCCGTCGTCTACGACCTGGTCGCCTTCGACTCCGCCCTGCGCGCGCCGCGCGGGAGCCTGTTCGAGCGCCTGACGCTCCCGCTGGCCGTCCGGCGCGCCCGCGGGCTCGTGTGCATCTCGGAGGCCACGCGCAGGGCGCTGGTCGCCCGGTACCCGCGAGCCGGGTCCCGGGCGCACACCGTCCCGCTCGCCGCCGACCAGCGCTTCGACGGCCGCGGCGCCGAGGCCGCCGCGCGGCTGGGGCTGCACCGACCGTACGTGCTCATCACCGGCACGCTTGAGCCGCGCAAGAACCTCCCGCGCGTGATCGAGGCGTTCGCCGGACTGCCGGACGAGCTGCGCGACCGCTACGAGCTCGTGCTCGCCGGCCCGCGTGGCTGGGACCTCGCCGACACCGACGCCACCATCGCGCGCCACCGCGACCTCGTGCGCACCCTCGGCTACGTCCCCGACGCCGATCTGCCCGGGCTGTACGCCGGTGCGGAGCTGTTCTGCTACCCCTCGCTCGAGGAGGGCTTCGGGCTGCCCATCCTCGAGGCCATGGGCGCGGGCACCGCGGTCCTCACGTCATCGGTGTCGAGCATGCCGGAGGTGGCGGGCGATGCGGCCCGGCTCGTCGATCCGCTCGACGTGGACGCGATCCGCGCCGCGCTCGCCGAACTGCTCGCCGATCGCGAGCTGCGCGCCGACCTGGCGCGCCGCGGGCGCGAGCGCGCCGCGCAGTTCAGCTGGGAGCGCACGGCGCGCGAGACGCTCGCGATCGTCGAGGCGGCGGCTACTTGACGAGCGTGACGCGCACGTTGGCGGCCGGGAACAGCCGCGCGAGGAACGTCTCCTCGTAATACCGCTGCGCGCCGGACGAGAGGTTCACCAGCGGCTCGACGACGTAGTTCCACGGCTGCCAGCGATAGCGGTGGAACACGATGCGCCGATCGGCGACCGCCGAGAAGTGAAAGTCGAAGTAGTACGCGCGGTCGCCGCCGGCGACGAAGAACCCGAGCGTCTCGATCGAGAACGCCGTGCGGTGCGTCGGGTCGATCCAGACGGCGGGAGCGGTGAAGTGCGGCCCCTCGACCACCACCCGCCCGCCCGGGCGCAGGATGCGGTGGATCTCTCGCAGGACGTCGACGTAGTCGAGGTGCTCGAGGATGTCCTTGCAGTTGACCTCGTCGAACGCGGCGTCGGGAAAGGGCAGCGGCAGCTCGCCGAGGTCGTGGACGACGTCGACGCCGGGCAGCGGGGCGATGTCCAGGTTGACGTAGCCGCGGCGGATGTCCGTTCCGCAACCGAGGTTCAGGCGGGGCGCGAGCTCGGTCATCGGCGGGCGAGCACCCAGACGTTGCGGCGCAGGAACCGCACCCGGGCAAGCGCCCGCAGCGGGAGCGGGCGGCGCTTGGCCCGCGTCCAGCCCGACACGACGCTCGAGCCCGGGACGATCGTCTCGTAGCCGTCGCGCTCGACGGTCAGGCCCTGATCGGCGAACAGGCGGCGAAAGCCGCGCCGGGTGAACGGGCGCTTGTGGGTGTAGTCGTCCCACACCCAGCGCTGGGCGTCCGGCGAGGAGGCGAACACGCGGCCCCCGGGGCGCAGCACGCGGCGCGCCTCGCGCACGACCGCGGCGGGGTCGTCGACGTGCTCGAGCAGGTCCTTGAGGACGACGGCGTCGAAGCGCTCGTCGGGGAACGGGAGGGGCTGGTCGACGTCGGCCTGCACGACCGCCCGCCCGCGCCCGTTCGCCGTGGCGACCGCGTCGGGCGAGGCGTCCACGCCGGTGTAGCGCGCGAAGTGCTCGGACAGCCAGCCAGTGCCGCAGCCGACGTCGAGCAGCTCGGCGTCGGGCGGGAAGTGGCGGGCGACGTCGCCCCAGTAGCCCGGCTTCTCGTGCCAGTCGAAGTAGCCCATCGAGGACACGAACGTAGCGCCCTACGCTCGTCCGGATGGCTGCCCGCGTCCGCCACGTCGCGCTCGACGCCCTCTGGCTGGACCCCGGCCGCTCGGGGGGCCCGGAGACCTACCTGCGCCAGCTCGCGCCGGCGCTGGCCGCTGCTTTCCCGCAGACGCGCTTCACAGTGATGACCACCCGGCGGGGCGCCGAGGCGCTGCGCGGCGACGGCTGGGAGGACTTCGCCTCCGTGACCGCCCTGCCCGCCGACGAGGGCCAGCGCGTGCGCCGCACGCTGGCCGAGCAGGCGCTGGTGCCCGCGCTGGCGGCGGTGCGGCGGGTGGACGTCGTGCACGGCCTGGCGAGCACGGCGCCGATGGTCCTGCCGGGCCTCGCCTCGGTCGTCACCCTCCACGACACGACCTTCTTCCGCATGGCGACGTTCAACCGCGTCACGACGTGGGGGATGAAGGCGATCGTCGCGCGGGCCGCCCGCCGCGCGGACGCGCTGATCGCCGATTCGGGCGCGGCCCGCGACGACACGTGCGCGACGCTCGGCCTCGATCCCGCTCGCTTCACGGTCGTCCCCCTCGGGCCCGGCCGACCGCCCGACGTCGAGCCGACCGGCGAGGCCGAGCTGCGCGAGCGCTACCGGCTCGACGGCCGCCGGCTCGTGCTCTGCGTGGCCGCCAAGCGGCCGCACAAGAACCAGGAGCTGCTCGTCCGCGCCGCGGGCGCGCTGCCCGGCGACGTGGCCATCGTCCTGGTCGGGCATCCCGAGCCCTACGAGGAGCGGCTGCGCGCCCTGATCGGCGAGCTCGGCGTCGGCGACCGCGTCCGCCTCGAGGGCTACGTGCCCGACGCCGACCTGGAGGGCCTCTGGCGGCTGGCCCGCTGCGCGGCGTTCCCGACACTCGCCGAGGGCTTCGGGCTGCCCGTGCTCGAGGCGATGCTGCGCGGCCGGGCGGTGGCGTGCTCGGACATCCCGGTGCTGCGCGAGGTCGGCGGCGACGTGCCCTTCTACTTCGACCCGCGCGACCCCGGCGCCGCGGCGCAGGCGATCACCGCGGCGACCGGCGACGGCGGCGAGCGCACCGAGGCCGCGCGGCGGCGCGCGGCGACGTTCAGCTGGCAGCGCGCGGCGGAGGGCACGTTCGCCGCCTACGAGCGCGCGCTGGCCGCCCGGCGCGGATGATCCACGTCGGGCTGAACCTCGTCTGGCTCACGCCGGGCGAGCACGGCGGGCTGGAGGTCTACGCGCGCGAGCTCGTCGCGCGGCTCGCCGAGCGGCCCGACCTGCGGCTGACGGCGTTCGTCAACCGGGCGCTCGGCCCGTGGCCGGGCGTTCCGAGCGAGCTGGTCCCGGTGACGCCGGCGCGCCGCGTCGAGTGGGTTCGCGGCGAGCAGGAGCTGCTGCCGCGCGCGGCGGCGCGGGCGGGCTGCGACCTCGTCCACAGCCTGGCCAGCACCGCGCCCCTGCGCGGGCGCTACCGCCGCGTGACGACGATCCACGACCTCAACTACATGAAGGTCCCCGAGTCGCACTTCGGCGTGCGCGGGCTCGGCATGCGCGTGCTCGTGCCGGCCGCCGCGTGGCGCTCGCACCGCATCGTCGTCGACTCGGCGAGCACGCGCGACGACGTCGTGCACCACCTCCGCGTCCGGGCCGGACGGATCGACGTCGTCCCGCTCGGCGTCGGCTTCACACGGGCCGCCGCGCCGCGCCCGGCCGGCGAGCTGCGCGCGCAGCTCGGGCTCGGCGACCGTCAGGTGGTCCTCAGCGTGTCGGCCAAGCGCCCGCACAAGAACCTGATGCGCCTGCTCGGCGCGCTGGCGCGCATCCCGGCCGAGCGGCGCCCCGCGCTCGTCGTGCCGGGCTACCCGACGCCGCACGAGGCGCAGCTGCGCGAGCGGGCGGCGGAGCTGGGCCTCGACGGCGACCTGCGGATGCTCGACTGGGTCAGCGCGGCGGACCTGGAGGGTCTGTACGCCCTGGCCGAGGCGTTCGTGTTCCCCTCGCTGTACGAGGGCTTCGGCCTGCCCGTGCTCGAGGCCATGACGCGCGGCGTGCCCGTCGCCTGCTCGGATCGCTCGAGCCTCCCCGAGGTGGCCGGCGACGCCGCGCTGCTCTTCGATCCCGACAGCGAGGAGCAGATCGCCGGCGCGATCGAGCGCCTGCTGTCCGACGGCGGCGAGGCCGAGCGGCTGCGCGCGGCCGGCCGCGCGCGGGCCGCGCGCTTCACGTGGGAGCGGACCGCGGAGCAGACCGCGGAGAGCTACCGGCGCGCGCTCGCGGCGTAGTCGCGCTCCTCGACCTCCACCGGCGCGCGCCGCGCGGCCTCCAGCCGGCGCAGGCGCTCCTCCACGAGCGCCTGGTGCTGGGCGAGGACCTTGGCCTGGTCGGTCAGGCGGGAGACCGCCACCGAGAAGTGCAGGAGCAGCACGAGGATGGCCGCGAAGGCCAGGAAGAACAGCGCGTTGGGCGCATAGGCGATGCCGACGAGGTCGGCGACGCGGGCCAGCAGGCCCCGCCAGACCGCCAGCACGAGCAGGATTGCCGCCGAGAGCAGCCACAGCAGGGCGTAGCGCTCGAGCAGCGCGCGGCGGCGCACCAGCTCGAGCACGACGAGCAGCAGGCCGACGACGCCGGTGATCGCGAGGATCTGGATCCGGGCGTCCATCTACAGCGACTGGGTGGCGGAGACGGGAGCGGGGCCGCCGGGCTCCGGGACGGGGCGGCGGCGGGCG
>DASXRF010000443.1:0-2590 GCA_036506755.1 Solirubrobacteraceae bacterium
GGTCCGTGTCCACGCGTCGAGCGGCACGCGCGGGAAGCCGACCGTCGCCGGCTACACGGCCGCCGATCTCGAGATGTGGACGCACGTCATGGCGCGCTGCCTGGCGATGGCCGGCGTCGGCCCGGGCACCGTCGTCCACAACGCCTACGGGTACGGGCTGTTCACGGGCGGGCTCGGCTTCCACCAGGGCGCCGAGCGGCTCGGCGCGACCGTCGTGCCCATGTCGTCCGGCCTGACCGCCCGCCAGGCGATGCTGCTGCGCGACCTCGGCGGGCAGGTGCTCTGCTGCACGCCGTCGTACGCCCTGCACATCGCCGAGGCGTTGCGCGAGGCCGGGATCTCCTCCGCCGAGCTGAGACTCGAGGTCGGGCTCTTCGGCGCCGAGCCGTGGACCGACGCGATGCGTGCGCAGCTCGAGCGCGAGCTCGGCCTGACCGCGCTCAACGTCTACGGGCTGTCCGAGATCGTCGGTCCGGGCGTCGCCGCCGAGTGCCCGGAGGGCCAGAGCGGCCTGCACGTGCAAGAGGACGTCTTCCTCGTCGAGGTGGTCGATCCGGGCAGCGGCGAGCCACTGGCGCCGGGCCACGAGGGCGAGCTCGTGTTCACCACGCTGACGAAGGAGGCGCTCCCGCTGCTGCGCTACCGCACGGGAGACATCGCGTCCCTGCAGCTCGAGCCGTGCCCGTGCGGCAGGACGTTCGCGCGGATGAGCGCCGTTCGGGGCCGCAGCGACGACATGCTCATCGTGCGCGGCGTGAATCTGTATCCCTCCGAGGTCGAGCGCGTCCTGCTGGCCGTCGACGGGATCGCCGCGCACTACCAGCTCGTGCTGCAGCGCGCCGGAGCGCTCGACGAGCTCGTGGTCCAGTGCGAGCCCGCGGGCGAGCGCATCGACCGTGGCGAGCTCGGCGCGCGCGCCGAGCTCGCGCTGCGCGAGGCGACCGGCATCGCCATGCGCGTGGAGCTGCTCGAGCCCGGGCACGTCCCGCGCAGCGAGGGCAAGGCGGTCCGCGTCGTCGACCTTCGCGAGGCCCGCGAGGCGATCAGCCCGCGCCGTTGACGTGTGACGGCTTGCGCTTCGGCTTGCGCTTCTTCGGCTTCTTCTTCGCGGCGACCTTGTGCACCCGCATCGCCGCCGCGCCCTCCCGGATCGCCTCACGGACGCGCGGGTACGTGCCGCACCGGCAGACGTTGCGCAGGCCGTCGAGGTCGGCGTCGGTGACGGTGCGGCGGCCCTGGGCGTGGACGTCGTTGACCAGGGCCACGGCCGCCATGATCTGCCCGGGCTGGCAGTAGCCGCACTGCGCCACGTCGACGTTCAGCCACGCCTCCTGCATGGGGTGCAGGTCCCTGCCGACCGTCGCCGGCAGGCCCTCGATCGTCGTGATCTCGTCGGTGGACCTGATCGCCGAGATCGGCACCGAGCACGGGTTGAACGCCTTGCCGTTGATGTGGCTGGTGCACGCCTGGCAGACGCCGAGACCGCAGCCGTACTTGGGGCCCTTGACGCCGAGGACGTCGCGCAGCACCCACAGCAGCCGGACGTCGTCCTCGACGTCGGCGCTGACCCGGTGGCCGTTGAGGATGAACGTGTGGACGGGCACGGTCAGGCCTTCCTCCCGGCGTGGCGCTTGGTCTTCTTCTTCGTCGCCGGTCTCGCGCGCACCCCGGCCTGCGCGAGGCCGTCGGTCGGAGACGGCGGGATGGGCGGCACGGTCGGGTAGGGCTCGAAGCCGAGCGGGCCGTCGTAGTTGAGCGGGAAGGCGGTCGGCGTCCTGCCCATGGCGCGGCCGTAGGCGCACGCCACGGCGGCCATCGACGTCCCCACGCCGAACTCCCCGACGCCGCCCGGGGTGCCCGTCGTCGCCGGCAGGACGATCACCTCGAGCTCGGGCGGCGTGTTCCACTGCCGCGTGTAGAACGCGTTGTCCCAGCTGCCCTCGAGGTACGCGCCGTCCTTGAGGTGCAGGCCGTAGCTGAGCGCCTGCGCGATCCCGTCCATGACGCCGCCCATGATCTGGGCCTTGATGCCGAGCGGGTTGACCGGCAGGCCGACGTCGACGACGTAGACGACCTTGGTGACGCGGGGCCCGGTGTAGGCGTCGCGGACCCGGCGGCCGACGGTCTGCGCGCGGCAGTCGATCTCGGCCAGGCAGGCCGAGGCGCCCTTGTACTCCTTGTGCAGCGCGACGCCCTGCGCGGTCCCGGCCGGCATCGAGCGGCCCCAGTTGCCGGCCGAGGCGACCTTGTCGAGCACCGCGGCCAGGCGGTCGTCGCGGACGAACTCGCGGCGGAGCTGCACGGGATCCTTGTTGAGCGCCGCCGCCAGCCGGTCGACCATGAGCTCGGTCGCCGTGCACACGTCGGGGCTGTACACGTTGCGCACGCTGCTCGTGTTGAACGTGTTGAACTCATAGATCTCGTTGAGCAGCTGCGAGACGTTCCCGAAGTTGTAGGGAACGTTGGCGGTCAGCGTGAACACCGTCTCGGCGAACTGCATGGAGTTCTGCCCGGGCTGACTGTCGTCCATGGAGGTCAGCAACTCGCCGATCCCCTGGGTCAGGTCGGTGGCGACGCTCGTGTGTCGCTG
>DASXRF010000444.1:0-7905 GCA_036506755.1 Solirubrobacteraceae bacterium
GTGGCCGTTGGCCGACTCATTGGCGCTCACGAGCTCCCAGTTGGAGGCGTGCGGCGGCGCGCCGGCGAACTGGCGCAGCAGCTGCGAGCCGATCGAGCCGTCGTCGGGGATCGGGAGGCGCAGCGGCGTCGCGGTGCGCTCGGCGCTGCTCGGCTCGTCGGGCAGCGCGCCGCCAGGCGTCAGGAACGTCACCGTCCCCGGGTCGGGAAGCGCGAGGCCGTGGCGGGTGAACGGCGAGGTCGTCTCGTAGGGGAAGCGCCGGTCGCGGACGGTCGTCGGCGCCTCGGGGTCCTCCTTGCGGCGGAAGTCCGCCCACGCGCGGCGCCCGCCCCTGTCGCCGAAGCGCTTCTGCAGCGCCTGCAGCAGGAGCGCCGAGCGCAGCTCGTTGCCGCCGCCCTTGCCGAAGATCCCGCCGATCAGCGAGGCCTCGGCGATGACGTCGGTGACCCTCCAGTCCTCGGGCTGCTTGCCGAACGCCGCGTACTCGCCGGGCATCTTGGTCGGGTCGAGCCGCGCCTTGGCGATGTACGCGTTGATGCCGGCGACGAAGTTCGTCACGTCGGCGACGACCTGGGCGCCCTCGGCGCCGCCGAGCTCGGGCGCGCGGTCGACCTGGCGCTGGAGATCCTGCTCCGTGTACGGCGCGAGCGCCCACTGCACGCGGTCCATCGCGCGGTTGCCGCGGGCGCCGCCGGCGAACGAGGACAGCTGGGCGCGGCCGGTGTGGCGCAGGACGTCCATGAGGAACAGCCGGTCCTCGGCGCCCGCGTAGCCGGTGCCGAACATCACGTCCGCGCGCGTGTCGCCGTAGATGTGCGGGACGCCGTACTGCTTGTCGCGGATGATCGTCAGGCCGGGCCGCGGGCTCTCGGTGCTCTCGACGTCGTCGGGCCTGACACCGAACGTCGCGTCCTTGTAGTAGTCGGCGACCTGGTCGTGCGTCAGGCTCGGCGACGCGTAGAGCAGGTTCTCGTAGAGCGGCTGCTGGTCCATCCAGTGCGCCGGCCGGTCGCCCTTTGCCTTGAACGCGGCGAGCTGGAGGGCGTTGTCGGTCCCGGCCTCGCCCGGCGGCAGGACGTTGCGAAAGCCGCCGGCGTCGTCGGTCCCGTACGGCGCGACGGCGGCTCCGGCGGGCGCCGCGGCGCCAGCCAGGGCGAAGACGAGCACGGCGACGCCGAGGACCCTGCGCATGAGGCCTGCGGACCTTAATCGAGCGCGCCGCGCGCGGTCGCAGTCCGCTCAGCCCTCGTCGCGCTCGACCTCCGTCTTGAGCTCCTGGAGCGTCGTGCGCATCACGTGGTCGCGCACCTTGTCGGCCAGCCGTCCGCGCAGCAGCAGGCCGAGGCGCCGGCCGGGATCGACCACGAGCCGGAACGTCACCCGCGTCCGGCTGTCATCGAGCGGCTCGAAGCGGTACTCGCCGTGGAGGTCCTTGACGTCGCCCTCCATGTACGTCCAGCTCATCCGGTGCGGCGGCTCGTGGTGGTAGCGCAGCCGGTACTTGATCTCGCGCACGCGCGCGTCCGACACCGTCTCGCCGACGATCGGCCGCCCCTCGGCATCGCGCTCGATGACCCTCGCGGCGCGCACCTGCGACTGCCACTCGGGGTAGCGATCGAGCCGAACGACCAGCCCGAAGCACTCCTCACACGACGCCTTGACCTCGATCGAGTTCTCGCCCTCGAGCATCTCCTCCCCCGGAGGCTAACCGTCGCGTCATCGTGACGGCGACGGCAACCACGCCCAGGCCGGCGACGAGATAGGCGACCCTCGGCGACCACACCGACGTCAGGACCCCGCCGAGCAGGTATCCAACGCCCGGCGCGGCCGCCCCTATGGACTCCAGCAATCCGACGACCCGCGCCTGGAAGCTGTGCTCCACGGCCTCCTGCACGGCGGTGAGCACCGCAACCCACTGGACGCCGTTCCCCACGCCGCCGAGGGCCGAGGCGAGGCACGCCAGGACGATGCCGGGGGCGGCGGCCATGCCCAGATAGCCCAGTCCGACCAGGAAGGTCGAGCCGCCCACCAGGATCACCGGTCGCGCGTGGCGCATCCGGCCGTAGATGGCAGAGCCGACGATCATCCCGACGCCCCACGAGGCCAGGAGAGCCCCGAAGCCCTCGCTCCCGGAGTGAAGGGTGCGCTCCGCGTACACGACCTCGATCGGGATGACGAGGAAGAGGAAGATGAACGCGCTCGCCTGGGCGGAGACCAGCGTGCGAACCGTGGGATTCCCCTTCACATAGGCCAGGCCGGCTCGAACCCGCATGGCCCATGGCACGTGGGTCTCGACAGCGCCGGTGGGAAGTCCGCCGGTGACGGCCAGGAGTCCCGCGATGACCGCGAACGAAGCGGCGTCGAGAGCGAGCGCCAGCGAAGCGCCTCCGGTCGCCACGACGACCCCGGCAAGGGCTGGGCCGACGGCGCTCGTGAGCGCGAAGAGCACGTTGAGCACGGCGTTGGCGTCGCGGAGCGCCTCGGTGGTTCCGACCGTCTGTGCCACCACGGCGCGCGAGAGCGCGCGAGCCGTGAGGGCGAGCGAGCCGTCGAGGAACGCGAGTGCCAGCACGATGCCGAGCGAGAAGTCCGTCGCCTGCCAGGCGAGAACGGCGAAGACCACGGACTCCACGACGTAGAGAGCCGGCAGGACGAGCCGCGGCGCGACTCGATCGAGACGGGCCGTGAGCCATGGCGCCGCGCCCGCGGGAACGAACTTGGCGGCCACGAACAGCGCCGCGGTCGCCAGGGCCGAACCCGTTTCCTCGAAGACGAGGACCGCGAGGGCGACCAGGCCGAAGTTGTCCCCGAATTCATTGACGCCGTAGGAAACCGCAAGGCGACGAAAAGCCGAGTTCCCCAGTACGCGACCCAAGAACGTGCAGCGTAGGACGAGGGGCGGCGCCAAATCTCAAGAAGTCAGGAATTAGCGTCGATGTACGGGGGGTGATCCGCCGGAAGGCAGCTATTGGACTGAGCGGACTGCTCCTCGTGTCGGGACTAGCCGGCACGGTGCTGACCGCACGAAGCGCCGACTGGCACCCCTTCGGCCTGCTCGGGTTGCTGCTCGCCCTGGCCCTCGCGAGCGACGCCCTGGGGATCATCGAGGCTCGCGGCCAGCGGCTGGCCGGGTCCTTCATCGCCTTCGTCCTCGCCATGACGTTCCTCGGCCCGGCGCCGGCCGTCGTCATCGCGCTCGCGACGATTCTCGTCGACACGATCAGGACCCGCCCGACGCTCGCGTCGGCGCTGAGCAACATCGCGACGCATGCGGCCTTCCCGCTGATCGGCGGGCTGCTCGGCCGCCTCGCGCGCGACGCGGGCTTCTCGACGGGAGAAACCGAGTTCGCGCTCGTCGCCGTCGGGATCTACGGCCTGACCATCCTTCTGAACTTCGCGTTCATCGCCGGCTTCGTGCGGCTGCTCTTCGGGCGCTCGATCCGCGAGCAGATCAAGACGATCCTGGGGCCCATCCTGCCCTCGGAGGGCGCGGCCGCGATGCTGGTCGCCGGGTTCGCGGTCGTCTACAGCACGAGCGGTTTCGCCGCGCTCGTGGTCCTCGTCCTCGCGCTGTTCGCCTTCCAGGCGCTCACGCGTTCGCTGCTGCTCTCCCAGGAGCGCGCGGAGCAGCTCGCCGTCCGATCGACCGAGCTCGCGTCACTGCAGGTCGGCGTGCTTGCCGCCCTCGTGCAGACGCTGTCCCTCCGGGACAAGATGACGGCGCGCCACTCCGCCGCGGTCGCGCGCTACGCGCGGGCGATCGCCGAGGCCGCGGGATGTACGCCGGCCGAGCAGGAGCTCGTGCACACGGCGGGACTCCTCCACGACATCGGCAAGTTCATCTTCCCCGATCGCATCCTGTTCGCCGACCGGCGGCTTACCGACGAGGACTGGCAGATCGTCAAGAAGCACCCGGCCCAGGGCGCCAAGGTCGTCGGCCGCGTCTCGGGCTACGGACCGGTCGCCGAGATCATCAACTGCCATCACGAGCGGATTGACGGCACCGGCTATCCGCGTGGTCTCGCCGCGGACGACATTCCGCTGCTGTCGCGCATGATCTCCATCGCCGACACCTATGACGTGATGACCGCGCGCGACTCCTACCGCGACCCCGTCTCGAGCGCTGAGGCGATCGCTGAGCTGCGCCGCGTGTCGGGCACGCAGCTCGACGGGCGCCTGGTCGAGGTGTTCGTCCAGATCCTCCACGAGCGCGGCATCGCCTTTCAGCACACGACCGATGCCGACTTCGAGCGCGAGCTCAACTTCGAGGCTCGCGTCGCCGGCTTTCTCGAGAAGCGCGCGGCCTAAGCCTGGATCTCAGGCTAAGCGCCGCTCAGGGGCGACTCGCCCCTAGCGCTCGCTGATCGCATCCGGCCGGTTCTGGCCGATGCGACATAAACGGGTCCAACATCCGTCCAAACCTGAGCAAATCGCCTCAGTCTGGACGGATGACCGTTTGCGCGCGCCCCCGACCGCTGGTTTCCTGCGCAGACGCAAGACGAAGACGGCGCGGACGCTGCAACGTCCACGCCGTTCCGAAGAAGCCAATGAAGCGGAGACTTGCCGCGCGGATCAGCGGCGGGAAGGAGAGCCACGGTGGGCTTCCGTATCTAGTTCCAACGCCCTATGGGCGTGACTCCAGAGAGCGTCCCGGCTGCAACCGGGGCGCTCTCTTTCTTTTACGGCCAACGAGCCGTTCGCTTGAGCGGAAGTCGACGTTCGTCGTAGTTCACGCTGGCGAAGTTGTGCAGTCCTGCCGACATTGCAGGAGATGGAGCGAGCCGATCAGGCGATGGAGCGAGCTGTTCATGCGTTTCTGGGGGACCTCGAGCGGTCGGGGCCCGAGGGGGTCGGCGCTCCCGTCAGGGGTGTCGCCGTGCTCGCTCGGGACGTCGGTGACCTGTTCCCCGGCGCCGTGGATCCGCTCGCGAGGCGGCGGCGGCGGGCCGGCGCCGCGCGACTGGCGCGGCGGGCGCTGAGTCTCGCCACCGCGGTCCACGGCGTGATCGCCGACCGCCCGGATGCGGCGCGGGCGTGGTCGTGGAACATGCGCGAGCTCGAGCGGCGGATGGAGCGCGTTCGGGCGCGCGGCAACGGGGAGGCGTGCGTGCGGGCGCTCGGGCGGGTCGCCGGGCTGGTGCTCGAGCTGCCGCCGCTGGCCGACGAGGACGACTGGCAGGTGGGGCTGATCGCCTTCGCCGACGAGGCGGTCCTCGCCGAGCTGCACGAGGCGTGCCTGGAGCTGGCCGCCATCGCCCTGTCGGTCGCGGTCGCCGCCTAGCGCAAAGGGCTGTCATTAACTGTTATAGGGGTCAGACCCCTAGGCGCGCGCCCGCTGCACGACCGGCAGTGCCCGTGGAGCACGATCTCGTGCTCGTCGACGGCGAAAGGCATCCGCTTGGAGACGCGGGCGATGGTGCGCTCGAGCTCGGCGTCCGCGAACGGCGTGACCGCCCCGCACGAGTCGCAGACGAGGTGGTGGTGGTGCTCGCCGCTGGGGTGGGCCGTCTCGTAGCGGGCCGTGCCGTCGCCGACCTCAAGCCGGGAGACGAGCTTGAGCGTCGCGAGCTGCTCGAGCACGCGGTAGACGCTGGCGCGGCCGACCGCCCGGCCCGATGCCCGCAGCGCCGCCTCGACGTCGAGCGCGCTGACCGCGCACGCCTGGCGGCCGAGGTGCTCGACCACCGCGCGTCGCGCCTCGCCGCGGCGGTACCCGGCCTCGTCGAGCCGGCGCAGCGCATGCTCCGTCCAGCCGGCCATCACGTCGCATGGTATGCCGCGCGCGCCACCACGAACGACGCGACGAGCACGGCCGCGATGGACGCCCCGGCGGCCGTCCCCGCGTAGTAGGAGAGATAGAGGCCGGCGGCTCCGGCGAGCACGGCGACCGCGGCCGAGATCGCCATCATCGAGCGCATCCGGCTCGCGACGAGCCGCGCCGTCGCCGCCGGCCCGATCAGGACGGCGACCACGAGCAGGTTGCCCAGCCCCTGCACGGCGACGACGATGGCCCCCGCCAGCAGCACGAGCAGCGCGGCGTCCACCAGAACCGGCGACACGCCGAGCGCCCGCGCCGTGCCGCGGTCGAAGCCGACCGCGAGCAGGCGCCCGTGCAGCACGGCCAGCGCAACCAGCAGCGCCGCGGCCAGCCCGCCCGCCAGGACGAGATCGAGATCGCTGACGCCGAGCACGTCACCGAACAAGAGCGCGCCCAGCCCGGGCGGCGACGCGGGGGCGAGCGCCAACAGCGCGCCCGCGCCGAACAGCGTCGTGACGACGACCGCCACCGCCGTGTCGCGGCCGATCTCCGGCGCGCGCCCGGCCAGGGCGACGCCGACCGCGGCCGCGAGGATGCCGAAGGCCCCGCCGACCAGCAGCGGCAGCCCGAGCAGCGCCGCCGCGACCAGCCCCGGGAACAGCGCGTGGGCCAGCGACTCGGCCGAATACGACAGCTCGTACAAGACGAGCCAGCAGCCGAGCAGGCCGCCGACGAGCCCGATCAGCGCGACCTCGGCGAACGCGCGCTGCAGCACCGGCTCGCTCCACGGGGCGGTCAGCCAGTCGAGCATCACTGGCAGTGGTGCGGCGGGGCGAGCGCCTCGCGCCCCGACGGCAGCTCGACCAGGTCGCCGCCGTACGTGCGCTCGAGCACCTCGCGGGTCAGCACGTCGCCCGGCGCGCCGAAGGCGACCTGGCGGCGGTTGACGCACAGGACGCGCTCCCAGCGGCGCGTCTGGTCGACGTCGTGGGTGGCGACCAGCACGCCGCGGCCGTCGGCGGCCAGCCGCGCGAGCAGTGCCTCGAGCCGCTCGGCGCTCGGCCCGTCGAGCCCCGTGAACGGCTCGTCGAGGAGCAGCAGCCCCGCGTCCTGCACGAGCGCCCGTGCGATGAGCACGCGCTGGCGCTGACCGCCCGAGAGCTCGCCGAACGTCGCGCCGGCCTCCTCGCCGAGCCCGACGAGCTCGAGCGCCGCCCACGCGCGGCGGCGCTCCGCGCGCCCGGGCCGCCGCCACCACGGCAGCCGCGACAGCGACCCCATGACCGCCACGTCGAGCGCGCTGACCGGGAAGTCGAGGCGCGAGCGGTCGGTCTGCGGGACCGTCGCCAGCGGGACGGCGAGGTCCAGCCGGCCGGCCCGGGGCGGAAGCTCGCCGAGCAGGACGCGGAACAGCGTCGTCTTGCCGCCGCCGTTGGGCCCGAGCACCCCCAGGCGCTCGCCCGCCCGGACGGCGAACGTCACGCCGGACAGCGCGACCGCGCCGTTGTAGCCGGCCGCGAGGTCCTCCGCCCGCGCGAGCACGGCGCTCATCGCGCGCACCCCTCGCGCCCGCCGGTGAACCCGCGGACCATCGCGTCGGCGTTGGCGCGCTCCATGCCGAGGTACATCGCGCCCGCCGAGCCCGCCGGCCCGAGCGTGTCGCCGTAGAGCGTGTAGCGAGCGCTCGCGCCGGTCTGGCGCGCGATGGCCCGCGCGACGCGCGGACTGACCGACGTCTCGGGGAACACGGCGCGCACGTGCTCGCGCTCGATCGTCCGCGACAGGCGCGCCAGGTCGCCGGCCGAGGCCTGCGCCTGCGTGCTCTGCGAGGGGATCACCGCGCCGACCACCCGGATGCCGTAGCGGCGCGCGAACGCCCCGAAGGCGTCGTGGTCGGTGACGAGCTTGCGCTGCGCGGCCGGGACGCGCGCCAGGCAGGCGCGAAGCTCGCGATCGAGCGCGCGCAGGCGCGCGGCGTAGGCGGCGGCGCGCCGGCGGTAGGCGTCCGCGTGCGCCGGATCCGCAGCGGCCAGGGCACGGCCGATCGCGCCCACCGCGCGCTCCGCGGCGATGGGGTCGTGCCACCAGTGCACGAAGCGCTCCCCCCGTCCGAGGTCGACCACGTCCGCGCGCGCGCCCGACTCGCG
>DASXRF010000445.1:0-4627 GCA_036506755.1 Solirubrobacteraceae bacterium
CCACGCCCGACGCCGGCGGGCGCTTTCGCTTCACGGTGCCCGCCGACGGGCCGGCGCGCTACCGCGCCCGCGCCGGCGAGCTGGCCAGCGGCGAGGCGCGCCTCGACGTCGCGCCGCGGCTCACCCTGACCGCGCGGCGCACCGGCCGGCGCGTTCGCGCCCAGGTCGACGCGACGCCGTCGCAGGCCCGCGGCCGCGTGGTGCTCGAGCGCTACGTCGCCGAGCGCTTCGGCTGGGTGCGCCTACGCGCGGCCACGCTCGACGCCCGCTCGTCGGCCGCCTTCACCATCGGCCCGGTCGGCCGCGTCGCGCTGCGCGCCCGGCTCGCCCGGCCGGTCGGCAGCTGGGCGCCCGGCGTCAGCCGGCCGGCAGCTGTAGCGGCAGCACGTCGCTGACCGCCTCGTCGATGCGGAGCAGCGCGTCGGGCGGGAGCTCGACGCCGCTGGCCGCGCAGTTCTCGTCGACCTGCTCGGGGCGCGAGGCGCCGACGATCGCGCTGGCCACGTTGGGCTGGCGCAGCACCCAGGCGATGGCCAGCTGCGCGACGGTCAGCCCCAGGTCGTCGGCGATCGGACCGAGCCGCTGGACGGCCTCGAGGATGTCCTCGCGCATGAACAGGCGCACGAACTGGCTGGTCTGCGGGTCGGGGTGGCCGGCGCGCGTGTCGCGCGGCGTCGGCTCGCCCGGGCGGTACTTCCCGGTGAGCACGCCCTGGGCCAGCGGCGACCAGACGACCTGGCCGATGCCGAGCCGCTCGGAGACCGGGATCACGTCGTCCTCGATGCGCCGCCACAGCAGCGAGTACTGCGGCTGGTTGGAGACGATCGGGTCGAGTAGGAGGCGGTCGCCGAGCGCGCGCGCCTCGTCGAGCTGGTCGGCGCTCCACTCGCTCACGCCGACGTAGAGCACCTTGCCGGCGCTGATCAGGTCGTCGAGCGCGCGCAGCGTCTCCTCCAGCGGGGCGTCGGGATCGAAGCGGTGGCACTGATAGAGGTCGATGTAGTCCGTCCCCAGACGCTCGAGCGACGCGTGGCACGCCTCGATGACGTGCTTGCGCGAGAGCCCGCGGTCGTTGGGGCCGTCGCCCGTCGAGAAGTAGACCTTCGTGGCCAGCACGTAGGAGCTGCGCGGGTAGCGCATCAGCGCGCGCCCGACGACGCGCTCGGCGTCGCCGCGACGGTAGACGTCCGCGGTGTCGAAGAGGTTGACGCCCAGCTCGTAGGCGCGGTGGATGCACGCCTCCGCTGCGCGGTCCTCGACATGGCCCCCGTAGGTCAGCCACGAGCCCAGGGAGATCTCCGAGACGTTGACGCCGGCGGCGCCGAGGCGTCGGTAGTGCATGGCGCGCGACACTACCGCGCCATGTCCGTCGAGATCCGGACCGTCGAGCGCTCCGAGCTGGGCGCCTGGCACGGGGCGCTGGAGGTCGGCTTCCATCAGGCGTCCCCCGAGCCCGACCGGGCGGAGTCCTTCGTCGAGGCCTTCGCCGAGGAGGTCGAGTGGCCGCGGATCCAGGGCGCCTACGACGACGGCCGGGTGGTCGCCACCTTCCGCTCCTTCCCGACACGGCTGACGGTGCCGGGCGGCGAGGTCGCGGCCGACGCGATCACCAACGTGACCGTCTCCCCCACCCACCGCCGGCGCGGCCTGCTCTCGCGGATGATGGCCGACGATCTCGCCGCGGCCGTCGAGCGCGGCGAGGCCGTGGCGATCCTGATCGCCTCGGAGTGGCCGATCTACGGGCGCTACGGCTTCGGGCCGGCCACCGACGTCGTCACCTACGAGATCGACGCGCTGAGCGCGGGCTACGCGCACGGCGGCGACGGCGAGACGCGCCTCGTGGCGCCCGACGAGCTGGCGAGCGCCGCGCCCGCCGTCTACGAGGCGCACCGCCGATCGACGCCGGGGGCGATCGAGCGCCCCGAGCGCTGGTGGCGCCGGCGCGCGGGCCTCGACGCCGCGCGCTCCGACGTGCCGGGCACGCAGCGCTGCGTGCTCGCCGTCGGCGAGGACGGCGCGCCGACGGGGCTGCTCGTCTACCACGTCGAGCAGAGCTGGCAGGACTGGCGCCCGCGCGCCAAGCTGCACGTCCGCGACCTGTTCGGGACGACGCCCGCGGCCGCGGCGCGGCTGTGGCGGTTCACCTGCGAGGTCGATCTGGTGGCCATGGTGCGCGCCGAGGAGCGCGGCCTGGACGAGCCGCTGCCGTGGCTGCTGCGCGACGCGCGGGCCGTCCGCCAGCGCCTGCGCACCGACTTCCTGTGGGCGCGGGTGCTCGACGTGCCCGCTGCGCTCGCCGCGCGCCGCTATCCGGCCGAAGGCGAGGTGGTCCTCGACGTGCGCGACCCGGCGGGGTTCGCGGCCGGCCGCTTCGCGCTGCGCGGCGGTCCTGACGGCGCGACGTGCGAGCCGACGGCGGCCGCTCCGGACGTCGCGCTCGACGTCGGGGCGCTCAGCGCCGCGTACCTCGGCGGCCGCAGCCTGCTCGTGCTCGCCGCGGCCGGCTGGGCGGACGAGGTGCGGCCCGGAGCGCTCGGCCGGCTGGACGCCATGCTGCGCTCGCCGGTGGCGCCGTGGTGCGCGACGATGTTCTGACGCACGGGGCATCAACGGAGTTAGGATCGTCGCCAGGAGAGATGGGCGCGCCCGTGGATCTGCTGCGTCGGGTGCCGCTGCTGGCGGCTGTCGACGACGCCGCCCTCGTCAAGCTGGCGGCGAGGTTCGTCGAGCGCAGCTACGACCGCGGCGCTCCCGTGGTCAGCCGCGGGTCGTCGGGCCAGGGGTTCTTCATCATCGCCGAGGGCGAGGCGACCGTCGACCTGGGCGACGGCAAGGTCGCGCACCTGAGCAAGTACGACTTCTTCGGCGAGATCGGGCTGATCGACGGCGGGAAGCGGTCCGCCGACATCACGGCCGAGACCCACCTGCGCTGCTGGGGCATCGGGCGCAACGAGTTCCGGACGTTCGTCAAGCAGGACCCCGAGGTCGCTTGGCGGCTGCTCGAGGTGCTCGCCGCCCGGCTGCGCGTCGCGGATGCCGCCGCGCTGAAGAGCGGGCCGCCGCCGCGGCGCCACTGGCGCTGGGCGCGTCCGGCGCGCCGCCTGCGCAGCCGCGTAGGGGTCTGACCCCTTTTTGTGTTAATGGAACGCGACGTACCCCTCGCCGGGGCCGAGGGTCGCCGGCACCGCCCGCGGGCCGACGTGGTGGGTGTGGCGGATCAGGCGGTGGGCCGGCGGCGCGGGACGCGGCTCGGGCCCGACGTTGAGGGCGATCAGGTGGCGACCGCGGCGGTGGGCGAGAACCCCGTCGGCGGCGTCGACGACCTCGACCGGGCCGTCGAGCGAGCGGCGCAGCTCGATGAGGTCGCGGTAGAGGTCCAGCAGCGAGCCGGTGTCCGCGCGCTGGACGGCGACCGCGCCGTCCGGCGCCCCGGTGACCGGCAGCCACGGCGTGCCGGAGGTGAAGCCCTTGTTGGGCTCGCCGTCGTCCCAGGCCATCGGGTGGCGGTACGGGTCGCGCCCGGCGCGGTCGTCGGGCGGCTCGCGGCCCGGCCCGTTCGCCATGCCGATCTCGTCGCCCTGGTAGACGAAGACCATGCCGGGCAGCGTGAGCAGGAGCAGCGCGGCGGCGCGCACGTTGACCTCGCCCACGCGGTCGGGCACCCGCTTGAAGTCGTGGTTGGAGAGCACCCAGGCGACGCGCTTGGGCCCGACGGCCGTGGCCGTGTCGATCGCCGCGCGGATCTGCGCGGCGTCCCATGGCGCGTGGAAGAGCTCGAAGCCGAAGCAGACGTCGAGGTGCTCGAGGTAGGGCGGCAGGTCGTGCGTCGGCACGTACGCCTCGCCCACGAGTAGCGCGTCGCCGACGGCCGCGCGGAGCTGGGCGAGCGCGGTGCCGATGTCGGGCGCGTTGCGCGAGTGAACGTGCTCGAGGGTGTCGTGCTCCTTGTGCAGCGGGAGCGGCGGCGGGCCCGACGCCGGCGGGTCGTCGCGCAGCTCCGGGTCCTTGAGCAGCCGGTCGATGGCATCGACCCGGAAGCCGTCGACCCCGCGCTCGAGCCAGAAGCGCAGGCAGGCGCCGAACGCCTCGGGCACCGCCGGATTGCGCCAGTCGAGATCGGGCTGCTCGGGATAGAACGAGTGCAGGTACCAGCGTCCGGTCGCCTCGTCGCGCGACCACGCCGGACCGCCGAACGCCGCGCGCCAGTTGTTGGCCGGGCCGTCGACTGGCGACCAGACGTACCAGTCGGGGTGCTCGCGAAACCACGCGTGGGCGATCGACGTGTGGCAGGGGACGGCGTCGAAGAGCACCCGCAGGCCGCGCGTGTGCGCGGCGGCGACCAGCCGCTCGGCGTCGGCGACCGTCCCGTAGCGCGGGTCGACGGCCATGTAGTCGGCCACGTCGTAGCCGCCGTCGGCCATCGGCGACGGGTACATCGGCGAGAGCCACAGCGCGTCGACGCCGAGCCAGGCGAGGTGGTCCAGCCGCGACGCGATCCCCGGCAGGTCGCCCTCCCCCGTGCCCGTCGTGTCCTGGAACGAGCGCGGATAGACCTGGTAGACGACCGCGTCCGCCCACCCGCTGTCGGCCGCGCTCAGAGCGAGACCGCCTTCCCCTCCACGAACCC
>DASXRF010000446.1:0-5010 GCA_036506755.1 Solirubrobacteraceae bacterium
CGGCGCTGCTCTACGAGGAGACGGCCGAGAGCCGCGAGGCGCGCGAGCGCTACAAAGCCGAGCGGAGGCTCGCCCGGCAGACGGCGCCCGAGGGCGGCCGGCCGACCAAGCGCGACCGCCGCCGGCTCGAGGCCGCGCGCGGGATCAAGCGCGGACGCCGCTAACGGCGGCGGAACAGGCCCGTCAGCCCGGCGATCCCGCCGCCGATGACGAAGCCCGCGACCGCCGCGCCGATGAGCACTTCCTTCTTGTGGCGCTCGAGGTGCTTGCGCCAGTCGGCCGCCTCGGCGAGCTCGCCGCGCAGCGTGTGCAGCGAGCGCTCGAGCTCCATGCGGTTGGCCTCGATCGAGGCGCGGATCTCCTGCGAGGAGCGCTGCGGCATCCGCTAGGCCCTCTGCACGGTCTCGCGGATGCGCTGGGCCTCCTCGATGGCCAGCTCCGGCTTGGGCGGCGCGCCCGACTTGAAGAAGCGCGCGGCCACGAAGCCCGCGATGACGCCGAGGATCAGCAGCACCAGGGCAACGAGGAAGAAGCCCCAGAAGAACTGCGTGTTGCCGACCGGGAGGGCCCACCAGGCGAGCCACGACAGCCCGTGGAGCAAGACGATCATCGCCCCGAGCACGAAGACGCCGGCGACCGCCCCGATCACCGCGCCGCGCACGATCCGCTGCAGCTTCTCGGTGATCTCGGTCTTGGCGAGCTCGATCTCCTCGCGCACGATCAGCTGCGCGCGCTCGGTCACCTCCTGGACGGCGGCGGCGATCTGCTGCGGGCTGCCGGTCGGCTCAGCTGCCAAGGCGCTTGAGGATCAGGGCGAACAGCAGTCCGCCGGCGAACGCGGCACCGACCTGCACCTCGGGACGCTCGAGCGGCGGCGTCTCGGCCGGCCCGCCCGGCGCCGGCCCGAAGGTCGGCGACTTGTCGGTCTCCGGCCCCGCGCTCGTCGGGGTGTGAACGTCGCCGGAGCTCATTCCGGAGGGTCCTCTCCGAACGCGCGATGCCAGATCAGCGTGGCCGTGCGCTGCACCGCGATCGACGCGAGCGCGCCCAGCCCGGCCAGGAGCCCCGACCAGAGCAACCGCTTGGTGAGGTCGTTGCTCATGAAGCGCGGAGTCCTATCACGTGGGCCGGTCGAGACCCTCGCAGACGGTCTGCACGACGAACGCCTTGGCCTGGGCGAACTCGCTCTCCCCAGCGGGCAGCAGCGCGAAGATCCAGCCGGTCAGGACCTGCTCGATCGCGCCGTAGAAGGCGAGCGCGGCGAACTCCGGCGTCACGTCCGAGCGGAACTCGCCGCGCGCCTGCGCCTTGGCCACGATGGCGCCGATGAGGGCGTACGCCTCGCGGATCTTGTCGAGGTGCGTGCGCCCGAACGAGTTCGCCGCCCGGGTGACCTCGACGATGATCACCTTCATGACATCGGGATCGTGGGCGTAGGAGTCCACGATGAACGTGGCGATCCGGCTGAGCTTGTCGCGCGCCGACAGGTCGGCGGCGTCGGCCTCGCGGATGACGTCGAGCAGCACGTTCCAGCGCTCGAGGAAGACGGTGTCGAGCACCTCGTCCTTGGACGTGAAGTAGTGATAGACGAGCCCGTAGGCGACGCCCGCCTCGTCGGCGATGTCGGAGACGCGGCAGGCGTGGAACCCGCGGCCGGCGAAGACGCGCACGGCGGCGTCGAGGATCTGCCGGCGCTTGTCGCGCGCGGCCTGCGAGCGGGCCGTGCTCGCCATCGCTACGCGTACACCTCGGGCCGCCGGTTGGCCAGCGAGGGCAGCTCGCGGCGGATGCGCTCCTGCGCGGCGAGGTCGAGCTCGGCGACGACGTGGCCGACCCGGTCGGGGGCGGTCGCCAGGACGAGCCCCCAGGGATCGACGATCAGCGAGCGCCCGCCGGAGCGCAGGCCGCCGCCGGCCTCGCCGATCTGGTTCGCGGCGACGACGAAGGCCTGGTCCTCGATCGCCCGGGCGCGCACCAGGACCTCCCAGTGGTCGCGCGTCGTGGGGACCGTGAAGGCGGCCGGCACGACGAGGATGCGCGCGCCGCGCACGGCGAGCTCGCGATAGAGCTCGGGGAAGCGCAGGTCGTAGCAGACGCTCAAGCCCAGCTCGACGCCGCCGGCCGTGCGCGAGACGACGACCTCGTCGCCGGGCTCCTCGTGCGCGGACTCGCGATAGTCGCGGCCCTCGACCGTGACGTCGAACATGTGCACCTTGCGGTAGAGCGCGCGCACCTCGCCGTCGGGCCCGGCGTGGACGCAGACGTTGCGCAGCTTGTCCGCCTCCGGCTCGCCGATCGCGACCGAGCCGACGAGGTCGAGCCCGAGCTCGGCGGCCGTGCTGCGCATCCATGTGACGGCCGCTCCGTCGAGCGGCTCGGCCCCGGCGCGCAGCTGCTCGGGCGTGCCCAGGACGTTCCACTTCTCCGGTAGGACGACCAGGACGGCGCCGTCGGCGGCGGCCGCCCGCACGTGCCGATCGGCCGCCGCGAGGTTGGCGGCCGGATCGGGACCGGAGTTCAGCTGGACGGCGGCAACCCTCATGTTGACTCGCCGGTCAACATACCCGCCCGTGCTCCCGTGGCGAAGCGACCTCGACGGACCGACGATCCCCGCCGGGCTGCCGCTGCCGCCCGATCGCCTCCCGCTGCTGCGCCACGGCCGAGCGCTCAAGCGCTGGCGCTACGTCGGCGCGTTCGGCGAGCGCGTGATGCTCTGCGTCGGCTTCGCCCGCGTCCTCGGCCTCCCCCACGCGTGGTGGGCGGTGTGGGACCGGGAGGCGCGCTGGCTGCGCGAGCGCACGATCTTCGTGCGGCCGGCGCGCGCCGTGCGCTTCGCCGCCGGGCGCGTGAGCGTCCGCGACGGCGACTGCGCCATCGACCTCGCCATCGACGAGGACGCGGGCGTGCAGACCGTCTGCCCGCACGGCGACGGCTACGTCTGGACGCGCAAGCAGGCGGGGGTCGGCGTGCGCGGGACGGTCCGCCTCGCCGGCGAGACGATCGCCGTCGACGCCCTCGGCGTCGTCGACGACACCGCGGGCTACCACGATCGCCACACGGTCTGGCGCTGGTCGGCCGGCGTCGGGACGGCGGCGGACGGCCGCACCGTCGGCTGGAACCTCGTCGAGGGCGTCAACGACCCGCCGGAGCGCAGCGAGCGGTCGGTCTGGGTCGACGGCGCGGCGTTCGAGGCCGGGCCGGTGACCTTCGACGAGGACCTGCGCGGCGTGCGGCTCGCCGAGGGCGGCGTCCTGCGGTTCTCCGCCGAGGCGGTCCGCGAGCGCCACGACGAGCTCGTGCTCATGCGCTCGGACTACGTGCAGCCGTTCGGCACGTTCTCCGGCGCCCTCCCCGGCGGCGTTCAGCTCGCCGCCGGGTGGGGCGTCATGGAGCACCACCGTGCACGGTGGTGAGCGGCGGCGGGTGGCAAGGAAAGGAGCCGCCGCAGAGGCAAAGGCAAGGGACGCGCGGGAAACGCGCGGGGAACGTGACCTCCTTGTCGTCGTTCGGGGCAACTCCCTGTCGCCCGGTGTGACCGCTTGGTCGGCGCGGGCGCGACGCGCTTTAGAACACGTGGACGCTCAGCCAGTCGTCGGCGTAGAAGGCGACGAAGAGCGGCACGAGCGCCCACATCAGCGGATGGATCTCCCGCGAGCGCCCGTTGACGAGCATGACCACGACGTAGCCGATGATCCCGAAGCCGATGCCCGCGGAGATCGAGAACGTCAGCGGCACGCCCGCGATGATCAGGAAGGCCGGCAGCGCGCCCTCGGGCTCGGTCCAGTCGATCGCCTGGACGAGGCGCATCATCAGATAGCCGACCATGACGAGCGCCGGGGCGACGGCCGGCGAGATGAACGTCTTGTCGACGTAGGGCACCTGCTGGCCGACGAGCGCGATCAGCGGGACGAAGAAGATCGCGCCGACGAACAGCGCGCCGGTGACAACCGACGCCAGCCCGGTCCGCGCGCCCTCGGCGACGCCCGCCCCCGACTCGACGTAGGTCGTCACGCTCGACACGCCCATGGCGCCGCCGAGCGCGGCGGCGCCCGAGTCGACGAGCAGCACGCGGCGGATGCCGGGCAGCTCGCCGTGCTCGTCGGTCAGCCCGCCCGCCGTCCCGACCGCCACCGCGGTGCCGACCGTGTCGAAGAAGTCGGTCATGAACAGCGCGAAGATCGTCGGCACGAGCGCCCAGGTCAGGGCGTCGCCGAGGTTGGCGGGATCGAGCGCGTCGCCGATCGTCGAGAAGTCCGGGCCACCGGGCCACTGGGCCACGCCGCTCGGGCCGTCGAGCACGCCGAAGATCAGGCCGAGCGCCGTCGACGTGGCGATCCCGATCAGGATGCTGCCGCGGACGTTGCGCGCGCTCAGCGCGGCCGCGGTGAAGATCCCGGCGAGCGCGATGAGCGGCGGGCCGGCGGTCAGGTCGCCCAGCGCGATCCCGGTGGCCGGGTTGTTGACGACGATCCCGCCCTCGCGCAGGCCGACCAGCGCGATGAACAGGCCGATGCCGACGCCGATGGCGAGCTTCATCGACGTCGGTACCGCGCGCACCACCGCCTCGCGCAGGCCGGCGAGGACGAGCACGAGCGCGAGCAGGCCCTCGATGACGACGCACGCCATGCCGACCGGCCAGGCGAGCTTGCGGCCGAGGATGAGGTCGAACGCGACGACGGCGTTGAGCCCGAGGCCCGAGGCGAGCGCGAACGGGAAGTTGGCCACGAGCCCCATCGCGATCGTCGCGATGGCGGCGGCCAGCGCGGTGGCCACGGCGACGGCGTCGAACGGCGGCCCGGCCGCCGAGAGGATCGCGGGGTTGACGAAGAGGATGTAGCTCATCGTCAGGAACGTCCCGAGGCCGCCGAGCGCCTCGATGCGCACCGTCGTGCCGCGCTCGGTCAGGCGGAAGCGGCGATGGACCAGCCCCGGCGGGGCCGCGGCGGACGGCGCGGTGGCGGCGAGGTCGGTCACCGCGCGAACCGTACGGCTCAGCGCAGGGCTTCGGCG
>DASXRF010000447.1:0-4275 GCA_036506755.1 Solirubrobacteraceae bacterium
GTGTCCTAGAACCCGCGCGAAATCACTGACTGGGGGGAACGGACTTGGCGGAGCTCGCGGTCGAGGCGGCGGACCTCGACCCGGATGGCGGCGGCGCGCGCGACGACGCGCTCGTCGTCGAGACGGTCACGCGCCACGCGGCGGCGCTGCTGCGCACGGCCCGGCGCCACTCGCTGTGCCTCGACGACGCGCACGACGCCTACCAGCGGGCACTGGAGATCTTCCTGACGCGCGCCGCTCGTCTCCGCCGCGAGACCGTCGTCTCGTGGCTGCACCAAGTCGTCAAGCACGAGGCGATGGCGGTGCGCGAGGCGCGCCAGCGGCTGGTGGCCAGCGAGGAGGTCGACCTCGACGCGCACGCCTGCGGACGCGAGCCGTCGGCGGACGAGCGAGTGGTCTCGTTCGATCGCACCGCGCGCGCGGCGGAGGCGCTGGGCCGGCTCAAGCCGCACGAGGTCACGGCGCTGTGGCTCAAGGCGCAGGGGCTCAGCTACCAGGAGATCGCCGAGCGCCAGTCTTGGTCGTATACAAAGGTCAACCGCTGCCTGACCGAGGGGCGCAAGGCGTTCCTCGAGCGCTACGCGGGGATCGAGTCCGGCGACGAGTGCCGTCGCTGGGCGCCAGTCGTCTCGGCGCTCGTCGACGGCGAGCTGACGGCGAGCGAGCGGCGCGAGGTGCGCGCGCACCTGCGGCATTGCCCCGGCTGCCGGTCGACGGTGCGCGAGCTGCGGGCGGCGGGGCCGTCGCTCGCCGCCGTGCTGCCGGTGCCGCTGGCGCTGGCCGACGGGGGCGATGCGCTGGGGCGGGCCGGCGGACTGCTCGCGCGCGCCTACGAGGCGCTGGCCGGCGGGACGCACGAGCGCCTGGCCGGGTCCGTGCTCAAGCTGCAGGCGGCGGCCGAGGCCGCGTCCACCGGGAAGATGGCGGCGGTCGCCGCCTCGGCGGCAGCGATCGCGACCGGCGGGGCGATCGGCGCGCACGAGACCGGGGTCGTGCCCGGGAAGCCGGTGGGCGCGCACGGGGGGCGCGCGGCGACGGCCGGCGTCGCGGGCGGGGGGACGACGGTGGCCGCCCGGTCGCCGCGAGCGATCCCGCGCAGCGCCGCGGCGGGCCGGACGGCGCCCGCGCGGCGGCGGGCCGGGGGCGGGTCGGCGGATCGGCGACATGCCTCGGACGGCGCGCCGCGCGGCGGCGCGCCCGAGTTCGGCTTCGAGGCCGCGCCGACGCGCGGCCCCGCCCCGCGCCGGCCCTCTGGCGAGGGCGGCCCCGTCGCGGGCGCGGCCTCGGCCTCCGCGGGCCGGCCCGCGCCGCGCCGCGCGCCGGCGGCGGCCTCGAACGGGTCGCCCGAGTTCGGCTTCGAGGCGCCGGGCTGAGCGCCGGACGGCGACGTTTTGCCGTCCACCCGCTCGCCTACAGTCCGCCGCAGTCGTCGATCCACGAGCGTCAGGGAGCTGCAATGCCCCTCTGCTTCATCGAACCCCAGGACGCGATTCGCGTCATCGCCGAGTCGATCGGGCGCGAGGCCCGGCGTCAGCTCGTGGGCGAGCTCGTCCGGGCGTGGGTCGACGAGATTCCCGACCGCGACCTCGAGACCCATTACGCCAAGGCGATCGCCGACCTCGACGAGCATGACTTGTCGATGCTCGCGGCGTGGCACGCGTCGCTCGAGGTCGGCCAGCCGATCGCCAACCGCGACTTCCTCATCAACGCCTTCCCCAGTCTCGGCGAGAACCGCCGCGAGGCGCTGAAGATCGCGGCGGGCTTCCGCGGCGAGGAGGCGTTCGACGCGGGGGTCGCCGAGGAGCAGGCGCTCGAGACGGTGCTGCCGAACCTCAGCCGCGCGCGGTCGATGGAGCTCGCCTCGGAGTGCGTCGAGCTCTACCTCTGGGACCGGCTGGGGTCGGAGAACTAGTGGACCAGTCCGCAAGTCCCGCCCGACTTACGGACGCGCCCACTAGGCGCGGCGCAGCACGTCGTAGCGCCCGACGCCCTCGCGCCCCTCCATCCGCCAGCGGAAGAACGCGCAGTCGAGCCGCAGGCGCCCGAGGTCCAGCGACGTTCCGCACAGCACCTCGCCGGCGCCCCGGCGCGGGTAGCTGCTCTCGCCCTCCGGCCACAACTCGAAGCCCGCCCGCCGCTGGCGGCGCTCGGCGTCGTACGTCGTCGACAGCAGCGGCTCGGCGATGGCCACCGGCGCCGGCGGCTCGCCCTCGAGCACTGCCGCGGTGATCGCGTCGGCGTCGTGCTCGCGCGCCTTGGCGGGTCGCACCGCGCTGAGCACGACCGCGAGGTCGTCGCCGAACCACGCGCCGAGCGTGCGCGTCAGCGCCATCCGCTCCCAATCCGGCGCGCCCCACGAGTGCCCGCGCTGGCCCAGGCAGTCGACGGCCACGGCCTCGTCGCCGGTGCGCACGCTGCCGCGCACGCGGCACAGCTGCTCGTAGCCCTCCATCGAGCCCGCGACGCCGGCCGGGCTGTCCGCATCGAGCACGGCGGGGGCCCCCAGCGCGCGCACGTCGAGCGTGAAGCCGCCGTCGTCGCGCCCGTCGAAGCCGACCTCCCAGCGCGCGAGCGGCTCGATGACGCGCGTCGAGACGCCGGCGGCGCGCGCGCCCTCCCAGCCGCCGTCGCTCGGCGCGCCGCCCTCGGCTCGCGCGGCGACGGTGGCGCCGCCGCGGAAGAGCAGCGCGAGGCCGCTGGCGCCCTCGGCGGCCAGCCCGACCCGCGCCAGCCCGTAGACGTCCGCGCGCGGGTCGCCGAAGGCGAAGGTCACGGCGTCCGAGAAGCCGGGCCCCGCCGGCGGGCGAGGCGCCTCGAGGTCGGGCGTGACGGTCACGGCAGGCGGTCCTGCTCGACCTCGACGGCGGTGCCCTCGACGTCGGCGCCGCCGGGGCGACCGCGCCGTGCCGCGGCGCCCGCCGCCGCGCTCACGACCATGCGCGGCACCAGCCGGCGCACGAGGCCGCGGCGCACGAGCGCCCGCGTCGGCGGCAGCAGCAGGAGCAGGCCGACCCCGTCGGTGACGAAGCCCGGCGTCAGCAGGAACGCGCCGCCGAAGATGACCAGCACGCCGTCGACGACCTCCCGGGCCGGCGTGCGCCCCTCGGCGAGCGCGGTCTGGAAACGCCGCCACGCGGCGCGCCCCTGCGAGCGCATCAGCATCGAGCCGAGGATCGAGTCGGCGAGCAGCAGCACGATCGTCCACCCGACGCCGATCGCCTCGCCGACCTGAATGATCACGTAGAGCTCGACGATCGGGACGACGATGAAGAGCAGGACGAGGACTGCGAACACGGCGCTCCGAGACGCTAGTGGGCGCCCACTAGTGGACCCGTCCGCAAGTCCGACCGGTTTCGGACGCCGCTGGCGGCCGCCTGGACCCAGCCGTCGGTCCTCGATGTGCCAGGGGCACACCTTCGGACGCCGGCCGGGGGTGGGTGGGTCGAATTCCGGCCAGCGACGCCCGACGACCCCCCGGACTTACGGACGCGCCCACTAGTGCCTGCCTAGAGGGCCGGCTCGAGCACGACGCCCGGCAGCCGGTCGAGACCGACGAGCTCGATGAGGCGCCGGATGTGCGGCTGCGGCGCGCGCAGCCGCAGCGTCCCGCCCGCCATCCGCAGCCGGCGGGAGAGCGCCGCCAGGTCGAGGATCAGCGACGAGTCGGCGAAGGACAGCTCGGACAGGTCGACGACGACGTCGCGCGTGCACGTGAGCGCGCGCGAGAATGCGGGGCGGCGGAGGCTCTGTGTCGCACGATCCTCGTCGCCGCGACACCGCAGAACCGCGGGCTGGGGCTCGAAGTCGACGATGAACGGGACGGTACCGCAACCACTCGACCTTTGGACGGCCGCTCGTACCATGTGAGCCATGCCTACCGTCGAAGACGTCGAAGCCGCACTCACCAACGTCATAGATCCCGAGCTCGGCCTCGATTTCGTCGAGCTCGGGCTCATCTACGGGATCGAGGTCGACGGCGGCGACGTGCACGTCACCTTCACCCTCACGTCCCCCGGCTGCCCGATCGGCCCGCAGGTCTCCGAGCAGATCGAGGAGTTCGTCGGCGAGCTCGAGGGCGTCGGATCCGTCGAGTCGACGATGGTCTTCACGCCCCCCTGGACGCCGGATCGCATGAGCGAGGACGCGAAGTTCGCGCTGGGGTTCTGAGCCCTCAGCCCGCCCGCGCGAACAAAGGATCGACGAAGTCGATCGCGTTCGCGCAAGGAACCGACGAAGTCGGTTCCCGCGAGCCCCGACCGCCACCCAGGGGCACGG
>DASXRF010000448.1:0-2816 GCA_036506755.1 Solirubrobacteraceae bacterium
CGCGGCACCACGCGCGGGATCGACCCGCTGCGCTTCATCCGCTCGCTGTACTGCGTCGACCGCCTGGCGCGGCCGCTGCGGGGCGCGACGGCGAGCGCGCTCGGCTGCCCGGCCGACGCGGCGGGCCAGGCACGCTTCGCCGCCGACCACCCCGCGCTCTTCGACGCCACCGGCTGGGCGCACCACCCCTACGAGCTGACCTTGTCGCCGCATCGCGCGCCGCTGCACCGCGACTGGGTGACGATCGCCAACCTGCCGCGGCTGACCACCACGCTCGCGCGCGCGCTGCGCCGCTACGGGCGCTCGCGCCCGGGCGGCCTACCGCTGTACCTGACGGAGTTCGGCTACCAGACCAACCCGCCCGACCGCTTCGGCGTCACCTGGGCGCAGCAGGCCGCCTACCTCAACGAGTCCGAGTTCCGCGCCTACGTCAACCCGGTGGTCCGCACGCTGGGCCAGTTCCTGCTGCGCGACGACGGCGGCGACATCGGCCTGACCTTCCAGAGCGGGCTCATGACCGAGCGCGGCCGGCGCAAGCCCTCCTACGACGCGTTCGAACTGCCCGTCTACCTGCCGCGGACGAGCTTCGCGAGCGGCCGCCTGCGGGTCTGGGGCCTGGCGCGCTGCGCGCCCAACGGCCATGCCGCCGCCGTGGCGGTCGAGTTCCGTCCGCGGCGCTCGGCGCGCTGGCGGGCGCTCGCCACGCTGCACGCCGACGGCGGCTACGGCTACGTCGACGGGCGCGTGCGCTTCCCCGGCAGCGGCGTCATGCGCCTGCGCTGGGGCGATCACACCAGCCGCGAGGTCAGCGTCCGCCGCACGCCGCCGCGCTGAGCACCGGCAGGGGGTCGGCGTCGATGAGGTGGTCGGGCAGCGCGCCGTGGCCGCCCGCGGCGATGGCGTCGAGCAGCAGCCGCTCGTACTCGTCGGTGACCGCCTCCCAGCGGTAGCGCCTGGCGCGCTCGCGCGCCCGCGCGCGATAGGCCTCGACGATGTCGGGCTCGTCGAAGAGGCGCTCGAGCTGGGCGGCCAGGCTGGCGACGCCCTCGCGGCCGGAGAAGGTCACGCCGGCGTCGCCGACCGTCTCGACGTTGGGTGCGTGGTCGTTGACCAGCACGCAGTTGCCCGCCGCGAGCGCCTCGAGGATCACCGGGTGCGTGCCGCCCACCTCGGTGGGCGCGCAGAACAGGTAGGCGTGGCGCTGCAGCTCCCAGTAGTCGCGCCCGAAGACGTAGCCCGGGAAGAGCACGCGCGGGTCGCCCTTGCGGCGCACCTGGCGGATGTAGTCGTCGGCGTAGGGCGCCCCGCCGACGACGACGACCTTCATGCCGCGGGCGCGCTCGGCGGGGATGCGGGCGAAGGCGTCGACGAGCAGGTGCGGGTTGTTCTCGGGCTCCAGGCGGCCGACGAACAGCACGTAGCGGCGCGGCTCGAGCCCGAGGCGCTCGAGCGTGCCGGTGCCGGTGTGGCCGGGGTCCTCGACGCCGTAGGGCACGACGCCGATGCGCCGCCTGTAGCGGCGCTCGAAGATCTCGGCGACCGCGTGCGAGTCGGTCAGCGCGACGTCGGCCCAGCGCGGCGCGTTGCGCTCGGCGAAGCGCAGGTACGCCTTGGCCAGCGGCGGCCACTTCGCGCGCGTCGAGTCCAGGCCGTCGACGTTGATGACCGTCGGGATGCCGGCGCGGCGCGTGACCAGGCAGATCGGGCTGTTGCCCGCGATGAAGAACAGCGCGACGTCGGGCTTGAGGGCGCGCGACGCGTGCAGCGCGCTCAGCCCGGTGTGGACGAGCGTGTCGAGGTACTTGTTGCGGACGGTCGGCAGGTGGACGAGCCGGGCGCCGCGCCACTGCTTCAGGCGGCGGTCGACGACGTGCGGGCGGCAGTAGACGACGACCTCGTGACCGCGCTCCGAGAGCCGGCGGGCAAGCTGCTCGGCGGCGGTCTCGAAGCCGGAGTAGGCCGCGGGGATCCCGCGGGTGCCCAGGATCGCCACCCTCATCGGACGGCGAGCGTATAGGCCCGCGCGTGCTCCTCGGCGCACGCGCGCCACGAGAAGCTCGCTGCGTGCGCGCGTCCGTCCGGCGCCGAGCCGGGGTCGTCGTGCAGGCGCCGCAGGTGGGCGGCGATGCCCTCAGCGGTGGTCGCGTACAGCGCGGCGGCGCCGCATACCTCGCGGACGGCGAGGCTCGGGTAGGCGACGACGGGCGTACCCGCGGCGAGCGCCTCGAGCGCCGACAGGCCGAAGCCCTCGTGGATGGCGGGATGCACGAGGGCGAGCGCGTGCGCGTGCAGGTCGGCGAGGTCGTCCGCCGGCGTGGCGATGCGCAGCGGCAGGCGGCCGAAGCGCGCCACCGCGTCGCGGAGGAGCGGCAGGTTCTTGCGCGGCTCGTCGTCCCCGACGTAGAGGACGTGGCGGGGCTCTGCGCGCTCGACGCGGCCAAGCGGCTGGCCGGGGCCGTGGTGGGCGACGACGACCTTGTCGCGCGGCAGGCCCCAGCGGGTCATCGCGTCGTTGGCGGTCGTGTGCGAGACCGCGACGACGGCGTTCGCGGCGCGGGCGGCGCGCGGGTGGGCGAGGCGGCCGTAGAGGGCGAAGCGGCGGTCGAAGAGCTCGGGGTGCGCATCGAAGGCGAGGTCGTGGACGGTGACGACGTTGCGCACGTCCGGGCTGTGCGCGGGCAGCGGGTGGTGGACGAGGTCGGCTTGCGCGCGCCGCGCGCGGCGGGGCAGCTCGGCCTGGGTCCACCAGCTGTCGGCCAGCGCGTTGCGCAACGAGCCGGTGCCGGGCGGGCGGCGGCGCGGGTTGGCGGCCGCGA
>DASXRF010000449.1:0-2607 GCA_036506755.1 Solirubrobacteraceae bacterium
CATGCGGGCCATCCAACCATGAGGCGATCGATTGACCTAGTCGAAGTGCTGACGCAACGCATCAGCGCCAGTGATGGATGCCCCGCGGCCATCACCGACCGGACGAGTGTCCAGCCCTGGCACCGTACCGCTCAACGCCCCGCCCGACGCGTCGATACAGGCTCGGCCGCCAGATGGGCAAACCTGCCGCGAGGCAGGGACGCAAAGCAAGAGGTCTCGCGAGGAAGGCGAGATGGCTCGGCCGCCGGCATGAACCGTAACTCCGAGTCGGGCTCGCAGAGGCCCGCGCAAAGGATTGCCGACCATGTCCCTGACCCTTTCACCTGCCGCCTGGCGCTGGGGCCGCATCTCGTGGGGCGGGCTGCTCGCCGCCTTCGCGGCGCTCGCCGCCGCGGTCGCGCTGGCGGGCGCCGGCGGGGCCAGCCTTGCCCCACCCGCCGCGTCGACCGCTGCGCCGGCCGGCGCTCCGGCCCCGTCGCTGGCCGCGCTCGCCGCGCGCTCACCGCACCGGCGCGTCGAGGTCATCGTCCAGCTCGACCGCGCCTCGAGCGCTGACGCCACCGCGCTCGTCGAGGCCGCGGGCGGCCGCGTCACGCGCCGCCTCGAGCTCATCCACGCGGTGGTCGCGCGGATGCCGGCCGCCGCCGCCGCCCGGCTCGCCCAGCGGCCCGCCGTCCGCGCGGTCTCGCTCAACGCGAAGGTCGAGAGCACGGGCACCGTCGATCCGCTGAAGATCAAGACCTCCTACAACCAGTCGATCCGCGCCGAGAAGGCGTGGTCGGCCGGCTACACCGGCAAGGGCGTCGGGGTGGCGGTCATCGACACCGGCATCGCCGGCGACCTGCCCGACTTCCGCGTCTCGCAGACCGACACGCACTCGCGCGTGATCGCGACGGCGGTCGTCAACCCGGCGGCGCAGAACGCCTCGGACACCTTCGGCCACGGCACGCACATCGCCGGGCTCATCGCGGGCAACGGCACCGATCGCGACGCCGCCGATCCGCTCAACGGCCAGTACGCGGGCGTCGCGCCGGACGCGAACCTGATCGCGGTCAAGACCGACGACGGCCACGGCAACGCGACCGTCGCCGACGTGATCGACGGCCTGCAGTTCGTCGTCGACTTCAAGAGCACGTACAACATCCGCGTCGTCAACCTGTCGCTGCGCTCCGCCGACGCGCAGTCGTACAAGACCGACCCGCTCGACGCGGCCGTCGAGCAGGCGTGGTTCGCGGGCATCGTCGTCGTCGCCGCCGCGGGCAACGAGGGCAACAACGCCGGCGCCGTCTCCTACGCCCCGGCCAACGACCCGTACGTCATCACCGTCGGCGGCGTCGACGACAAGGGCACCAAGGGCATCTCCGACGACACGCTCGCCACGTGGTCGAGCCGCGGCACGACGCAGGACGGCTTCAGCAAGCCCGACGTCGTCGCGCCCGGCGCGCACCTCGTCTCGACGCTCGCGCCGGGGGCCGACTACGCGTCGCTGTGCACGGGATGCGTGACCGACGGCCAGTACTTCCGCGTCGGCGGGACGTCAATGGCCGCCGGCGTCGTGTCGGGCGAGGTCGCCGACCTGGTCCAGGCCTTCCCGGGCTACACGCCGAACCAGCTCAAGGCGCTCGTCGTCAAGCGCACCCGCGCGGTGGCGCCCGACACCACCACGACCGACGTCCTCGTCGACGCCACGGGCACGCCGCTGCTCTCGAGCTCGACGACCACGGCAACCGTCTCCGGCGCCGAGATCGCCCTCGACAAGGCGCTGGCGAACCCGACGACCGAGTCGGCCAACGCCGGCCTGACGCCGAACCAGCTCATCGACCCGGCGACGCTCGCCATCGACTTCACGCGCGCGAGCTGGTCGCGCGCGAGCTGGAGCGACGCGATCGATCCGCTGCGCGCGAGCTGGAGCCGCGCCTCGTGGAGCCGTGCGTCGTGGAGCCGTGCCTCCTGGTCGGCGACGCCGCAGAGCTGCTCGGACTTCGAGCGGGCCTCGTGGAGCCGCGCGAGCTGGTCGGACGCCGACATCCAGTGGGCGAAGGACCAGTGCGTGGCGATGGACCCGACGCGCGCGAGCTGGTCGCGCGCCTCGTGGAGCCGCGCGTCCTGGTCGTCGAGCTTCGACAAGTAGCCGCCTCGACCGCGGGCCGGCCTTCAGCGAGGCCGGCCCGCGTCGATCACTCCGGGGAGACACCCATGCGCCACACCGCCCCCCGCTTCCGCCAGCTGCCGCCGCTCGCACGGGTCCTCGTGCCGGCCGCGCTCGTGCTGTCCGCGGCGGGGGTCGTGACGGCGAGCCGGCTGACCCCTGGGCCCTCACTCGATCCGCTGCTCGCCGTCGCCGCGGCGACGCTGTGCACCGGGGCGAACCTCTTCGAGGTCATGGCGCCGGGCAACTACTCGTTCCAGCCGAACCTCGTCTTCTTCTTCTGGGCGGCGGTGCTGCTGCCCGCCTGGGCGCTGGCGCCGCTCGCCGTGCTGTGCTTCCTGCCGGGCGCGCTCGCCCGGCGCTCGCGCTGGTACATGCCGGCGTTCAACGCGGCGAACTACGCGCTGGCCGGGCTCGTCGCGCACGTCATCGTGTCGGCTGCGCCCGTGCGCGACGAA
>DASXRF010000450.1:0-3701 GCA_036506755.1 Solirubrobacteraceae bacterium
GACCCCCGCTGATGCGCCGGGCGTGGCGCTGGTCAGTGCGCCAGCGCCACGCCCAGCCCGACGATCGCCCGCGAGACGACGAAGATCGCGGCGTCGAGCGCTCGGGCGGCCGGGCGCCAGATGTGGACGCCGACGAGCAGGCCGACGAGGGCCACCAGCGCGAGCTTGACGTGCAGCGTGCCGTCCGACCAGCGATGAAAGTGCGATGCCATCGCGGTGCCGGTGGCAAGGAGGACGGCGAGGGCGACGAGCGTGCCGTAGCCGAAGCGCCGCGCCATGTCGCGCATCTGCGGGGTCCCGCGCGCGACCGGCACGACGGCGGCGACCAGCACGAGCTGGCCCCCCACGAAGAAGGCCATGGCCAGCAGGTGGAGCCAGCGGACGACGGTCATCCCAGCAGGATCGAGAGCAGCCCGCCGACCGAGCGGGGATCGATGCCGTAGTGCTCCTGGTAGCGCTGCGCCTCGTCGTCGTCGGCGAGCGCGAGGACGAGCTCCTCGCGTGAGGACCCCGTGTCGCAGGCGGCGCGGTCGAGTCGGCGCAGCGCGGTGTCCTGGAGCAGGCCCGTCAGGCCGCCCGTGCCCGGCAGCCGGCGCGGCGCGCACGGATCGGCGATGGCGACGGGCTTCGGCGCCCGGGAGTCGTGCAGCGCGGCGTAGGCGGGCACGGCGAGCAGCGAGGCGGCGGCCAGGCCGACCGCTGCCCGTCCCCGCCCGGGCAGCGCCGCGCCCGTGAGGACGAGCACCAGCGCGGCCAGGACGCCGAGCGCGCCGGCGACGAGGAACGCCTCGTCGAAGGCGTCGCCGACCGCGGCGACGAGCGTCTCGTCGGCGCGGCGGGCGAGCGTGTCGAAGGCCGCGCGCTCCGAGCCGCCGAAGGTGTCCCGCTGCTCGTCGAGGGAGTCGCGCAGCTCGCCGCGCGGGTCCTGGCTGTGGACGTCGGCGAGCAGCGCGGGCGCCAGCGGCAGCTTGTCCTCGGGCGGCAGGCGCGCGTCGAGCACGAGCGACACGCCGCGCAGTCGCGCCTCGTGCGTCGCGCTGTCGAGCTGGTGGGTGACGAGCGGCGCGAGCGCGGCGAGCAGGACCGCGATGGCCGCGTGGCGGACCGTGAGCAGCCGCGCCGCGTCGCCCGCCGTGTGCTCCGGCAGCAGCCCGCCGGACAGCGCGGGCAGCGCCAGCCCCATGCCCGTTCCGGCGAGGACCTGCGGGACGATCGTCCACGCGACGGACGCGTCGGGCAGGAAGGCCAGGCACAGCGTCCCGGCGCCGATGAGCAGCGCCCCCGCGACAGCCCGCACGCCAGCCGGCGCGCGCAGCCGCGAGGCGGCCAGGGCCGAGAGCGGGAGCACCGTCACCGCGGCCGCCGCGGCCAGAGGCTCGACGCTCCAGCCGGCGACGAGCTCGATGACGAGCAGGAAGAGCACCGCGGTCAGCGCGGCGGCGACGAGCCCCAGCGCGGCCGCCGGACCGGCTGGGAAGGGGCTGCGGGCGGGCGCCGGGATCGCGGGCGGCCCCGCGGCGGCGCGGTAGGCCACGGCCGCCGCGGCCAGGGCCACCGGGGCCTGCGCCAGGAAGATCGCCCGCCAGGCGAGCGCCTGGGTCAAGATGCCGCCCAGCGCCGGGCCGACCGCCGTGCCGAACACGGCGGCGGCGACCCACAGCCGCCGCCCGCGCCCGGCGCCGTCCAGCAGCGTGAAGACGGCGATCAGGCCCGCGGCGCCGCCCGCCGCCTGCAGCGCCCGGCCGGCGAGCAGGACGGGCAGCGAGCCCGCCGCCGCGCACGCCAGCGAGGCGGCGGCCATGAGGGCCAGGCCGGCCGCGCCGAGGCGCGCCGCGCCGTGACGGCGTTCGAGCACGGCGGCACACGGCAGCGCCACGGCGAGGACGAGCACGTAGACGCCGAGCACCGCCGCGACGCCGTCGATCGTCGTGTCGAGCTCGCGCAGCAGCGCCGGCAGGGCGAGCGCGACGACGGACGCGTCGGCCAGCGCCAGGCCGGCAGAGGCGGCGAGGACGAGGGCGGAGCGCCGCGAGAGCACTCCGCCAGTGTTACGCCCAGTGGACGGGTCCACTAGCCGGCGCGCAGCGCCCTGAACCGCGTGATGCCCCGGCTCGCGTCGGGGTCGTCGAGGGTCGGCAGCTGCAGCGTCATGCGGCTGACGCTCACCGTGAAGCGCTTGTCGCTGCGGCGGTAGTAGGTCGCGTCCGAGCCGCTCAGCTCGAGGCGGATCGTCCGGCCGCGGTTGAACGTGTAGCCGTTGCCGTGCAGCTGGAAGACGATCGAGCCCTTCTCGCTGCCGGTCAGCCGGTAGACGCCGCGGCTGATCAGCCGCTCGCGCTGCGTCTTGGCGTCCTGGTCGTACAGCCGCGCGACGAGCTGCCCGGGCCCGCCTCGCGCGCGGACGCGCAGGGCCAGCGCCGGTGCGCCCATCAGCGTCACGCCGGGCGAGCGCGTCGCGTAGACCACCTGCCCGCGCGGGCGCGCCGGCCGGATCGCCTTGCACGGATCCGTCGTGCCGCCGACCGGATTGAACGCCTTGTCGGCGCCCGCGTCGGCACGGTCCGAGCGGATCGTCCGCGCCGCGCGCAGGCCGCGGAGGCGCAGCTGGCCGGGGTGGATCTCCGCGTAGTCCTTGAACTGGCGGACCGGGCCGTCGGGCGCGCTCGCCGGGCACTGCGTGAGCATCGCGGCGACCGGCAGCGACTGCGCGCAGGTGGTCGCGGGGGCCGGCACGGAGCAGACGAAGAAGTTCTCGATCGCCGCGTTGCGCGCCGCCAGCGTGCCGTCCTTGTTGCCACCGCGCGGGTGGCCGAAGTTGCCCAGGAACAGCCGCGGCCGGCCGCCCAGCAGCGTGTACGCGCGCAGCGCCTGGTCGGAGGGGAACAGGTCGTCGGTCCAGCCGGTGGCGATGAGCATCGGCGTCTCCTGCAGGGAATGCGCCCCGGCCGGCGTCTGCGGCAGCGACAGCGCCGAGTGGTAGCGGTACATCTCGGTCAGGATCGCCTTGACGTCCTTGCCGTAGGGCTCGCCCTTGTCCAGCCGTGCCTTCCAGCGCGTCAGGTCCGCGCTGGGCGCGCTGCCCGCCTTGGCCACGTAGCCCGTGGCCCGCGCGGCGGCGAAGAGCAGGTCCAGCCAGCTCTTGATCGGGACGCCCGCCGGCGCCTGGCCGACGGTCGGCGACGGCGCCGCCGTGTCGCGGTAGCGCCCGTTGGGCAGCAGCGCGGCGGCGAGGTCCGACCACGGGATGACCGGCGCGGCGGCCGCGATCCTCAGCGGCCGGCCGGCGGGGCTCGTCCATGTCGCGAACTTGCCGTCGGGCAGGCGGACGCGGTCGCGCAGCAGCGCGAGGATCATCGACAGCCCGCCGCCGTAGGACTCGCCCGAGACGGCCAGCTTGCCTGGGTCGGCGACGCCGTCGTCGACGAGCCGCCCGAGCAGGGTCTGCACGTCGCGCGCCTCGTAGCGCTGGTCGGCGAGGTGGATGAAGCCCTTGGCGCAGTCGGGCGTGCGCGAGTCCGCCGCGCCGCACGAGCGCCCGAAGCCGCGGAGCGACGGCGTGACCACCGCGTAGCCGCGCTCCGCGTAGTAGGCGCTGTTGTAGCGCGCCTTCTTGCCGGTCGTCTCCGGAGCGGCGGACTCGAACGCCGTCTTGCTGGCGCCGAAGCCGTGCAGCAGCACGATCGTCGGGAACGGCGCGGCGC
>DASXRF010000451.1:0-21873 GCA_036506755.1 Solirubrobacteraceae bacterium
CAGGCCACGCCACGCGGCGAGGAAGAGGTGGCGGTAGATGCCCGGCGAGAGCGGGCGGTCGCCCTTGGCGCTGTACTGCGGGCCCAGGAAGTCGGGGTGGTTGGGCTCGTTCCAGATCGCCCAGGTGTTGATGTCGGAGCCGTAGTGCTTGCCCACCGCGGTCATGAACGCCTGGAACTCGCGGGCGCTCGGCCGCGTGACGTGGTCGCGCCCGCCCGCGGTGGCCCAGCGCGGCACGGGTCCGGTCACGGTGAGGATGACGCTCCAGCCGCGCCGGGCCGCGCCCGTCATCACCGGGTCGTAGCGGCTCCAGTCGTACGCCGCCGGGTCGGTGGCGTCGAAGCTCGGCTTGCGCGCGGCGTTGGGTGACGGCGCGACGTCCTGCCAGTAGAGGATGACGCGCAGCGAGCGGGCCCCGAGCGAGGCGATCTTGTCGAAGGCCTGGTCGCGCTGCGCGGGGTCGCCGAGCTCGCGCGGGGCCTCGAACGTCATCGTCTGGGTCGGGCTCGCGTGCGCGGCGGGGGTGAGGACCCCTAGCAGGACGCAGACGAGCATCAGTCGTGTCAGGACGCGGGACATGCTCGGAGGAAGGGGCGGGCGCGACAGGGTGCGCCCGCACCCGATCGCTGCAACACGGTAGTGGGGGCGGGGGTTGCGGTCCCCGGTAGGTTTCCCGGCCCCGTGAGCTCGCTGCACACGATCGCGCCCGACGACGTCGTCGCCACCTTCGCCGAGGCGGAGGGCAACGCGCGCGTGCCGCTGCTCGTCACCGAGCCGCTCAAGGCGTTCCTCGACGCGCACGGGCTCGGCGAGGGCGATCTCGACATCGCGCCGGTCGGCGAGGGCCACTCCAACGTGACCTACGTCATCGGCCGCGGCGACGAGCGCTTCGTGCTGCGCCGCCCGCCGCGCCCGCCGCTGCCGCCGAGCGCCCACGACGTCGGGCGCGAGGCGCGCGTCCTGCGGGCGACCGGGGGCAGGGCGCGCGTCCCGGCGGTGCTGGCGACGTGCGCCGACGACTCGGTGATCGGCGCCCCGTTCTACGTGATGGAGCTCGTCGAGGGCGACGTCATCACCGGCTCGGTCCCGGCCGCGCTCGACACGCCCGCCGAGCGGCGCCGCATCGGCGAGGAGCTCATCGACGCGCTCGCCGAGGTCCACGCCGTCGACTGGCAGGCGTGCGGCCTGGAGGGCTTCGGCAAGCCGACCGGGTACCTCGAGCGCCAGCTGCGGCGATTCGGCGGGCTGTGGGAGCACAACAAGACGCGCGAGATCCCCCAGGTCGAGACCGTCGGCGCCTGGCTGCGCGAGAACCTGCCCGACCAGCAGGCCGCGACGATCGTCCACGGCGACTTCCGGCTCGGGAACACGATGTTCGCGCCGGGCGCCCCGGCGCGGCTCGTGGCGATCTTCGACTGGGAGATGGCGACGATCGGCGACCCGCTCGCCGACGTCGGCTACCTGACGACGCTGTGGACCGAGCCGGACGACCCGCCGCTGGGGATGTTCGAGCTGTCGAGCGTGACGCGCGCCGAGGGCTTCCCGCGGCGCGACGAGCTGATCACCCGCTACGAGGAGCGCACCGGGCGCTCGGTGCGCGACATCGGCTGGTACCGGACGCTCGCGCTGTGGAAGTCGATCGTCTTCATGGAGGGCAACTACAAGCGCGCGATCACCGGCGCGACCGACGACCCGTACCTGCACGGGTTCGGCGAGGGCGTCGTCGAGCTGGCGCGCCGCGCCGAGGAGATGGCCCTTGGCGCGTAAAGGCCTGCTCGTCGACTTCGGCGGGGTCCTGACCACGAACATCTTCGAGTCCTTCCAGGCCTTCTGCGAGGCCGAGAGCCTGGCTCCGGATCGCGTGCGCACGACGTTTCGCTCCGACGACGAGGGACGGCGGCTGCTGTTCGACCTCGAGCTCGGCAAGCTCGGGGAGCCCGAGTTCGAGCAGCGCTTCGCCGAGCACCTCGGCCTGGCGCCCGAGCGCGCCGACGGCCTGATCGATCGCCTCTTCGGCGGCATGCGCCCCGACCGTGACATGGAGATGGCGGTGGTCATGGCCAAGCGGCAGGGGATCCGCACGGGCCTGGTCTCGAACTCGTGGGGCTCCGGGCGCTACGAGCTCGACCGCTTCCCCGAGCTGTTCGACGGCTGGGTCATCTCGGGCGAGGAGGGCATCCGCAAGCCCGACCCGGCGATCTACGCCCTCGGGGCCGAGCGGATCGGCCTGCCGCCCGAGGAGATCGTCTTCGTCGACGACCTGCGCGGCAACCTCAAGCCCGCCCGCGAGATGGGCATGGCGACCGTGCACCACGTGAGCGCGGAGGAGACGATCGCGCAGCTCGAGGAGCTGCTGGACGTCAAGCTGGGGCGGTAGCCCCGCACGAACGAAGTTCGTGCTTGAAGAATCGACGAAGTCGATTCTCTGGGGCGCTGACAAGCGTCCAGTTTTCGGCGTCCCGCGTTTGAGGCTCGCCCGCCGCCGCCGAGCTGGGTTATGTGCCGCTCTCCCGGTCCTCGCGGCGCGCCCTCGCAACGGTCCTCCTCGTCACGATGGCGCTGCCGTCCCTACCCGTCTCCGCCGCCTCCGCGCGCCCGCGGTCGGTCAAGGCGCGCTCCGCCGTGGCCGCGCGCATCGTCGCGCTCGCCCGCCGCGAGCTGGCGCTCGGCGTGCGCGAGACCCCCGACGGCTCCAACCGCGCCCCGGCGATCAAGCGCTACGAGACCGCCACGCGCGGCGCCATGTTCGGTGCCCCGTGGTGCGCGTACTTCGTCTCGTACATCGCGCGCCGCGCCGGCGCCCCGATCGGCCCGGGCGGCGCCGGCCTCGGCTACGTCCCCTACATCCGCGCGTGGGCCAAGCAGTCCAAGCGCTGGACGCGCACGCCCCACGCCGGCGACCTCATCACGTTCCCGCAGCACGTCGGGATCGTCGAGACGGTCTACGCGAACCACACGCTGACCACGATCGAGGGCAACGCGGGCAACGCGGTGCGCCGCCGCTGGCGGCGCTGGAGCGAGGCCACGGGCTACGTCCGCGTCGCCACCGGCCCCGCGGCCGCGCCGGTCGCCGCGCCCGCACCCGCCGCGCCGAGGCCCGCGCCCAGGCCGCCGAAGAAGGCCCCCGCCCGGCCGCTGGTCGCGCGCATCACCGCCTACCCGGGCCTGACCGTGGCCCCGGGCCAGACGATCTCGTTCACCAGCAACGACTCGTCGGGCGACATCGTGCGCAGCGCCTGGGACCTCGACGGCAACGGCAGGTTCGAGGCGAGCGGCGACTCGGTCGACAAGCGCTACGACAAGCCCGGCAGCTACCACGTCCGCCTGCGGGTCACCGACAGCGCCAAGCGGACGGCGACCGCGGACGTGACCGTGACCGTCCGCACCAACCGCGCGCCGGTCGCGCTGCTCGACGTCTCGAGCGATCACCTGACCGTCGGCGACCGCCTGACCGGCGACGCGTCGCGCTCGTACGACCCCGACGGCAAGATCGCCCGCTACGAGTGGGACCTCAACGGCGACGGCGAGTGGAGCGAGGACGGCAAGCGCCACAGCGTCACGTTCGAGGCGCCCGGCGATTACAGCGTCGGCCTGCGCGTGACCGACGACGCCGGCAACGTGAGCGAGACGCACGTCGCCGTCCACGTCGCCGACGCGCCGCAGCCGGTGGCGGCGATCGTCTGCGACAGCACGACCGTGCTCGCAGGCCGCTCGCTGCACTGCCGCGCCGACGACGGCGCCTCGCCGGTGCGCCTGCCCAAGCACGCCTGGGACACCGACGGCGACGGCGTCGACGACAGGCGCGGCGGCGACCTGCGGATCACGTACGCCAAGGCCGGCACGCGGACGCTGCGCCTGCGCGTCACCGACGACCGCGGCCGCACCGCCGACGCCACCGTGACGATCACCGTCACCGACAACCCGCCGGTCGCGCGGCTGAGCGCGCCGGCGGCAGTCGGGCTCGGCCAGCGCGCGACCTTCGACGGCACCGACTCCGGCGACGCCGACGGCGACGTCGTCGCGTGGGAGTGGGACCTCGACGGCGACGGCCGCTACGAGACGAGCGGCGCCACGCCGTCGTTCACCTATGCGGCGCCCGGGACGTACACCGTGCGCCTGCGGGTGACCGACGACGACGGCGCGCAGGCGACGGCGACGGCGACCGTCAAGGTCACCAACCAGCCGCCGCGGGCGGTGATCGCGGCGCCCTCGCGCCCCGTCGTCAACACCGACGTGACCTTCGACGGCACGGGCTCGAGCGACGCCGACGGCGAGGTCGTCAGCTGGGAGTGGGACCTCGACGGCGACGGCCGCTTCGAGACGACCGGCGCGCGGCCGAAGCTCCGCTACGCGACGACGGGCAAGCGCACGATCCAGCTGCGCGTGACCGACGCGTTCGGCGCGACCGCGACGGCCTCGGCGCAGATCACGGTGACGGCGAGCTGAAGCGGAAGCGCACCAGCGCGGCCACGGCCAGCACCCCGTCGCGCCAGGTGATCTTCTTGCCCTCGGCGTACGTGCGCCCGTAGTACGAGATCGGCACCTCGTAGAGCCGCGCCCCGCGCCGCAGGACCTTGGCCGTGATCTCCGGCTCGAAGCGGAAGTCGTCGGAGACGAGCCGGATCGCGCGCACGAGGTCGCCGCGGAACGCCTTGTAGCCGACCTCCATGTCGCTGATCGTCGTGTTGAACATGACGTTGGTCAGCAGCGACAGGAAGCGGTTGCCCGCGTAGTGCCAGAACAGGTGCGCGCGCTGCGGCATCCCGCCGCGCAGGCGGGTGCCGTAGACGGCGTCGGCGCGCCCGTCGAGCAGCGGGCCGAGCAGCACGGGGATGTCGGCGGGGTCGTACTCGAGGTCGGCGTCCTGGACGACGACGAAGTCGCCGGTCGACAGCGCGATCGCGCGGCGCACGGCGGCGCCCTTGCCGCCGTTGTCCTGGCGCTCGAGGCGCAGGGCCGGCAGCTCTGAGCGCAGGCGCTCGACGATCTCGCCGGTCCCGTCGGCCGACCCGTCGTCGACGACGATGATCTCCAGCCGCAGCGGCAGCGCGGCCACGCGGCGCAGCACGCACTCGATCGTCCGCGCCTCGTTGTAGGCGGGGACGAGGACGCTGACGAGCGGGTCGCTGGCCACGGGGCGCGGCACTGTAGCGCTCGGCGTCCTCAGCGACTCGGCGCGTCCTCCTCGAGCCGCCGGCGCAGCTCGGCGCCCCGCCCGGCGGCCACCGCGCGGGCGGCGCGGCGGTCCGACAGCGCGACGCCGCGCTGCGCGGCGAGGTCGAGCAGCGCCTGGCGTTCCTCGCCCTCGCGCGCGGCGCGCAGGAACAGCCAGCAGAACAGCCCGATGGTCAGCAGCGAGCCCTCGACCATCATGATCGCGCCGGCGACGTTCTGGTCCTGGAGCGCCGTGATGCCCCACGAGCGCTCGCCCGCGTAGCCCGGGTAGAAGACCGTGTTGGACCACACGAGGACGTTGGCCAGGACCGCGCCGGTGAGGCGCACGACGATGATGTAGACGAGCCGCGCGAGGTTGCCGAACCACGCCGGCTTGGGCAGCGGCCCGAGCAGCGGCATCCACATCGCGACGCCGAAGCCGACGAAGCACGCGTGCTGCAGCGCGTGCAGCGCCGGGTGGTCGACCGAGCCGACGTACAGCGCGTCGAGGTGCCAGAGGTACAGGCTCACCGCCCACAGCGGCAGCGCGACCAGCGGGTGGGTCAGCACGCGCAGGCGATCGAGCGCCCGGATCCGCAGCAGCGGCTGCAGGACGGGCCCCGTGAGGCCGACGACGAGGAGCAGCGCGCCGAGGTCGGCGATCAGCAGGTGCTCGGCCATGTGGGCGAGGAACAGCTCGTCGGCGATGTGGGCCAGCGGCGACGTGAGCGTGAGGACGACGACCGCGAGCCCGCCGTACCAGCACGCCTGCCGCTCCGCCGGCACGGGACGGCCGCGGCGCGCCAGCGTGCGCGCGCGCACCGCGTAGAGCACCGCGGCGAGCGCGGCGGGGGCGAGCTGCAGCGGGGCCAGGACGGGGCCGCCGACGTGGGCGAGCACAGCCCCTCGGAGGCTAACCCGCCGCGATCAGCGCGACGCCGGCGAGCGCGACGACCACGCCGGCGTCCTGCGCGCGGGTGAGGCGCTCGGCGAGGAGTGCCCGGGCGAGCAGGACGGTGGTGACGGGGTAGAGCGCGCCGAGCACCGCCACGACGGCGAGCAGGCCCTGCGTGGTCGCGAGGGCGTACAGGCCGGTCGCGGCGAGGTCGAGCGCGCCCGTGGCGGCCAGGCGCGCCGCGTCGGCGGGCGCCGGGATCATCGGCGCGCGCGCCGCCGCCGCGACCGCCGCGAGAACGGGCACCGCCGCGGCGCGCCCGAGCAGGAGCGTCCACAGCACGCCGCCCTCCGCCGCCTGGGCGGCGCCGAGGAAGTAGGTCCCGAAGCCCGCCGCCGCGGCCAGGGCGAGGAGGACCCCGGCCCGGTTCGCGCCGGCCTGCGGGTGGTCGTCGGCCTGGCGCCCGGCGAGCAGGACGCCGACCACGGCGCAGGCGAGGCCCACGGCCTGCGCGGCGCTGAGGCGATCGCCGCCGGCCAGCCCGACGAGCACCGGGAGCGCCACGCCGGTCGACGACACCGGCGCGACGATGCTCATCGTGCCCACGGCCAGCGCGCGGTAGAACGCCCCGAGCCCGACCACGCCCGCCAGGCCGGCCCCCACGGCCCAGGCGGCCTCGGGCGCGCCGGGCGCCGGCTTGCCGGTCGCGAGGACCAGCGCGACGACGATGAGCAGCCCCGCGGTCTCGACGCCGAGCACGACGGTGACGGTGCGCAGACGGCGGCTCTGCAGGCCGCCGAAGAAGTCGGCGAGGCCCCAGCAGGCCGACGCCCCGAGGGCGCAGACGACCGCGACCACCAGGGCTTGCTAGTGGGCGGGGAGGGCCGGGCGTGGCGGCGCGGGGACCGCCGGCACCGGCAGCGAGGGCACGGGAACCGCCGGCACGGGGAGCGCGGGCACGGGCACGACCGGACGCGAAGGCGCGGACGGCCCGCCGGCGGGCGGCCCGGCGGCGGGGGGCGGCCCGGAAGCGGGGGGCGGCGGCATGATCTCGACCACCGTCGTGACGGCGTCCTGGCCGGCGGGTCCGGCCGGGGGCGGCGCCGTCCCGACCGTCTGGGCGACCTCCTGCCCAACGTCGCGGACCGGGTTGGGCCGCGCGGGCGACTGGCTGGGCGGCGGGGCAGCGTGGGAAGAGGGGGGCGTCGCGGGCGCGGGCGGGCGGCGGACCTCGGGCGCGCGCCGCGGCGGGGCGATCGCCACCGGGGCGCCGCCCGCCGGCGCGGGGACGGCGGGCGCTGCGCCGGCGCCGGGCGCGCCGGTCACGACGACCGGGCGGGCGGGCGGGACGGTGGGCAGGCGGGCGGGCGAGTGCGAGCGAACGCGCGCGCCGGTGAACGCGCTCTCCGGGACCGCGGGACCCGTGACCACCTGGCCGGCGGCGCCGATCCCGCGCAGGCCGCCGCTCAACAGCGTCACGGCGACCGCGACGGCGAGCGCGCCCGGGACGACCAGCGTCGCAGCGGTCGCCGAGATCCCCCGCCGGCGCCATGCTCTCGCGAGGCGCATGGGCAGGATTCTACCGGTACCCCTCCCACGTCACGCCGCTTTGCGGCCAGAATACGTACGAAGTGCGGCGCCTCAGCATCGCCCGGTCGTTCCGCCTCGCGCTCCTGGGCCTGACCCTCACGCTGGCCGTGTTGGCCGGCGCCGGCGTCGCGCGCCTGTACGACGCCCGCCAGCGCTACGAGGACCGCCTCGGCGCCGCGTACGCGCTCGAGGCGTCGGCCGGCGGCCTGCTCGCCGCCGGCGTCGTCGAGGAGGCGACGCTGCGCACGACGCGCGGCCGGCCCGACGCCGCGCAGGCGCGACGGCGCGCCCGCCTGGCCTTCGACCGCGCCGCCCGCCAGGCTCGCCGCCTGGCCGCGCCCGACGCGCCCAGCTCACGCCTGGTCGACCGCGCCGTCGTCGCCCAGCGCGCGTTGCGCCGCGGCGCCCGCCCGGCGACCGGCGCCCTCGCCTCGCGCCAGGCCATCGCCGCGCTCGTCGACCGCCAGCGCGTGCGCCGCGAGCAGGCCCGCGAGATCGCCGGCGACGACACCCGCGAGGCCATCGCCCTGGTCGCGATCGGCGGCGTGCTCGCGCTCATCCTCGCCCTCGGGCTGGTGTCGGCGATCCTCGCCGCGGTGCGCCGCCCGCTCGAGGACCTCGTCGACGCGGCGGGCGAGCTCGCGGCGGGCAAGCCGGACGTCCACGTGGACGAGCGCGGGCCCGGCGAGCTGGCCGAGCTGGGCAGCGCGTTCAACCGCATGGCGGGCGACCTGACGACGACGCGCGGCGCGCTCGAGCGCGAGCGCGAGCGCCTGCGGCTCACCGTCGAGAGCCTCGGCGACGGCCTGCTGGTCACCGACGGCGACGTCATCGAGGCGGCCAACCCGCGCGCCGCCGATCTCGTCCCCGAGGCGACGCCGGGAACGCGCGTGAGCGACGTGCCCGGCCTGCCCGACCCGGTCGACGCGCTGGCCGGGGAGGTCACCATCGACCACGGGCCCCGCACGCTCGCCGTGACCGCCGCACGCCTGGGCTTCGGCGGCCGCGGCCTCGTCTGGACGATCCGCGACGTCAGCGAGCGCGCCCGCCTCGAGCGGCTCAAGAGCGAGTTCGTCGCGACGGCGTCGCACGAGCTGCGCAGCCCGCTGACCTCGATCAAGGGCTTCGTCGAGCTGCTCGGCGCCGACCCGGCCCTCACCGCCCGCCAGCGCGACTTCGTCGACACCGTGCTGACCTCGACCAACCGCCTCGTCGACCTGGTCAACGACCTGCTCGACGTCACGCGCATCGAGGCCGGCCGGCTCGAGATCCACCCGCGCCCGACCGACGTCGCCGAGGTCATCCACGAGGTCACCGATCTGCTCGGCGCGCGCCTCGTCGAGCGCGACCAGGACCTCCAGCTCGACATCGCCCACGACGTGCCGCGCGCGCTCGCCGACCCCGGGCGGCTGCGCCAGGTGGTGACCAACCTGCTGACCAACGCGCACCTCTACACGCCGGAGGGCGGCCAGCTGACGGTGCGGGCGTCGGCGACGGCGGGCCAGGTCGTCGTCGAGGTCTCCGACACCGGCCCCGGGATGACGGCCGAGCAGGTCGACCACGCCTTCGACCGCTTCTACCGCGGCGGCCACACCGGGGCCCAGCCCGGCACCGGCCTCGGCCTGTCGATCGTGCGCTCGCTGGTCGACCTCATGGGCGGCACGATCGAGCTCGTCTCCGCGCCCGGCGAGGGCACCACGTTCACCGTGCGCCTCCCGCGCGCGGGGCGCGACGCCGATCGCGAGGCGCGCCGCGAGGCGCTCGACGGCCGCCGCGTGCTCATCCTCGACGACGAGCCGGACATCGCCGAGCTCATCGCCGAGCGCCTGTCGCCGTACGGGGTGGAGGCGGTTGTCGAGACCGACGGCGCGACGGCGCTGGAGCGCCTGCGCGACGAGCCCTTCGACGCGATGACGCTCGACATCCTCATGCCGGCGATGAGCGGCTTCGAGGTGCTGCGCGCGCTGCGCGCCGACGACCGGCTGCGCGCGCTGCCCGTGGTCGTCGTGTCGGTCTTCTCCGGGCGCGAGGCCCTCTCGGGCGAGTGGGTGGTCGCCAAGCCGATCGACGCGGAGGAGCTCGCCGACGCGCTGGGCGCCGCGGTCCTGGCGGGGCGCGTGCGCGTGCTCGCCGTGGGCCGCGACACCGTGCGCACGCGGGCCGGGCGGGCACTGAAGTCGCTGGGCATCGAGTCGATGTGGGCCTCCGATGCGGGCGAGGCCGCTCGCCTCTGCGCCCGCGCGCGCTTCGAGGTGGCCCTCGTCGACGCCGGGCTGCCGGCGGCCGACCAGGTCCTCGCCGCGCTCGATCTGCGCGGGCGCCGGCTCGAGCGCTCGGTCGTCGTCTTCTCCGACGGGCATGGCACCGCGGGGCTCGTCAAGCTCGACGCCGAGCCCGTCCCGGTCGACGCGGCGGGGGTCGCCGTCCTCGCCCTGCTTCAGCAGGCCGAGCCGGCGCCCGGCTAAAGCCGGGTTCCACCGATTCTCGCCGCGCCACGATCGATTGGCGGAACCCGGCTAACCTGCCCGCGGTGGAGGTCACCCAGCGGGAACGCGTCCTCGAGGAAGAGCTGGCCGGGCTGCGGGCGCGGATCACCGAGGTCGAGGCGCAGGCCGCGGCCAAGGAGCAGCAGCTCGAGCGCTACGCCGCCGACCTGCGCGAGACGTTCAAGCAGGAGCGCGAGCGCTCCGCGCAGCTGCGCGATTCCTACATCACGACGGTCCGGGCGCTGGCCAACGCGGTCGAGGCGCGCGACGCCTACACCGGCAAGCACGCCGAGCGCGTCGCCGCCTACGGGCTCGCGCTCGCCCGCGCGCTCGGCTCGAGGCTGGCCGACGACCCCGAGATCGAGTTCGGCTTCCTGCTGCACGACATCGGCAAGGTCGCCGTGCCGGACGCGATCCTCTACAAGCCGGAGCCGCTCACGGAGCCCGAGCGCCACCTGATGGAGCGCCACACCATCATCGGCGTGCAGATCCTGCGCGGCGTGGACTTCCTCGGCGAGGCCAAGGCGGTCGTGCGCTCCCACCACGAGCGCTGGGACGGCAACGGGTATCCCGACGGGCTCGCGCGCGACGACATCCCCCTCGCCGCCCGCGTGTTCGCCGTCGCCGACACCCTCGACGCGCTGACCACCGACCGGCCCTACCGGCCGGCCTCGCCCCTGTGCGCCTCGCGGGAGATCATCAGCTCGCTGGCCGGCACCCAGTTCGATCCCGCCGTCGTCGAGGCCTTCGGCGGCGTGCCCGACGGCGATCTGGAGCGGATCCGGACGGAAATCCAGTGAACAGCGCGGTCCTGATCGTCGACGACGATCCGTTCATCCGCCGCCTGATCGCCACGACGCTCGAGGACGTCGCCGGGTTCGAGCTCATCCAGGCCGCCGACGGCGAGGAGGCGCTCGCGCTCGCCGACGAGAGCAAGCCGAGGATCGTCTTCCTGGACGTCGACATGCCCAAGCTCAACGGGCTGGACGCGTGCCGCGCCCTGCGCGAGCGCGAGGATCTCGCCGGGACGCGGATCGTGATGCTCACGGCGGGCGTCCAGCACGAGCGCGCCGCGCACGACGCGGGCGCCGACCTCTTCCTCACCAAGCCGTTCTCGCCGCTCGACCTCCTGCGGCTCGTCGACGAGCTGGCGAGCTGAGCCTAAGTCGACGGATGTTCTAGTGCACCGGCCGGGGCGGGCTCTTAGGGTCGGACTCCATGAAGCGCGCCGCCGCCCTCCTCCTCCCCGTTCTCGCCACCGGACTCGCCGCGTGCGGCTCCGGCAACAACTCGCAGGCCGATGTCCCGGCCATGACGAACGCCCAGTCCAAGCCCGAGGCCGTCCCCGCCGCGCCCAAGCCGGCCGCCACGCCGAAGGCGTCGCGCGGCAAGACGACCGGACACCGCGGGACAAAGACGTCGCCGAGCCGGCGCGGGGCGCGCGCGAAGGCGAAGGCCATGCCGACGACCCCCGCGCCGTTGCCCGCCCACGCCCAGTACAGGTTCGGCGTGAACGCGAAGGCGATCCTCCCGGCGGGAGGGTTCGTCCCCGCCGGCGCGCCGTTCGAGCTGGTGATCGCCTCGGTCGACGGCAAGTCGCACACCGTGCAGCTCCGCAGCCCGACGCAGCGCACGATCCAGGTGGACCCCAAGAACCCCGGCAAGCTCTCGTTCGGGGGCCTCGCTCCGGGCCGCTACGAGCTCCAGCTCGACGGGGCGAAGGCCAAGGCGACGCTGGTCGCCATCAAGGTCCCCACGACCGACCCCAAGAGCTAGAGCGGACGCCGGAGTCGGCGCGCGAGCCGGTGGGTAGGGGCAGTCCTGAACTGGACCCCTACGCGTGAGGAGGACGCCATGGGCGACGGCGGAGTCGACAAGGCCAAAGGACGCGTCAAGGAGGCGGCCGGCGACCTGACCGCCAACAGGTCCCTCGAGAACGAGGGCAAGGTCGATCGGGCGAGCGGCAGCGTCAAGGACAAGGTGGGCGACGTCGCCGACAAGGCGAAGGACGTCGTCAACCCCGACAAGCGCTGATGCGGAGCGGGGGCGCCGCCACAGCGGTGCCCCCGATCCCTCGAAATCAGTTGCGGTCGCCCCGCCCCCAGAGCACCTTGAACAGGCGCAGCAGCAGGCGGGTCGTGCGCCCCTTGTAGGGGAACATGTGGACGTCGCGCTTCGGGTGGAAGCGCGACACGAGGATCGCCTGCTGGCGGGTGTACTTGCGGATGCCGCCGGCCCCGTGGCGCGAGCCCAGGCCGCTGGCCTTCCAGCCGCCCATGGGCAGCTCGAGCGCGGCGTAGTTGATCAGCGCGTCGTTGACGCACACCGCGCCGGACTCGATCCGCCGCGCGACCGCCTCGCCGCGTCTGACGTCGCGCGAGAACACGCTGGCAGACAGCCCGTAGGGCGAGTCGTTGGCTAGGCGGATGGCCTCCTCGGCGTCGCGCACCTTCATGATCGGCAGCGTCGGCCCGAAGGTCTCCTCGGTCATCGCCTCCATCGTGTGGTCCACGTCGACGAGCACGGTCGGCTCGTAGAACATGCCGTTCTCGCGCCGGCCGCGGCCGCCGGTGAGCGCGCGGGCGCCCTTCTTCAGCGCGTCCTGCACGTGGCCCTCGACGATGTCGTACTGCGGCGGGAACGTCACCGCGCCGACGTCGACGGTGCCCGGCCCGCCGCTCGGGTCGCCCTGGCGCAGGCGGCGCACCTTGTCGGTGACCTTGGCGACGAACTGGTCGTAGACCGGCTCCTCGACGTAGACGCGCTCGATCGAGATGCAGGTCTGCCCGCCGTTCATCATGCCGGCCCAGACCGCCTCGTTGGCGGCGCGCTCGAGGTCGGCGTCGGAGAGCACGATCATGGGGTCCTTGCCGCCGAGCTCGAGCGAGACCGGCGTGAGCGTCTCCGCCGCCCGCTGCATGATCTTGCGGCCGGTCCGGGTCGACCCGGTGAACATCACCATGTCGACGTCGTCGATCAGCGCCGCCCCGGTCTCGCCGCGCCCGGTGGCCGCCTGGAAGACGTGCTCGGGCATGCCGCACTCGCGCAGCGCCTCGGCCATGAGCAGCGAGGTCAGCGGCGTGATCTCGCTCGGCTTGAGGATCACGGCATTGCCCGCCATGAGCGCGGGGATGCAGTCGCCGAAGGAGTTGGTCAGCGGGTAGTTCCACGGCCCGATGACGCCGACGACGCCGAGCGGTGCGTAGCGGAGCTTGAGCTGCTTGCCGGTGACGAACACCGACGAGCTCTTGACCTTCTCGTCGGCGAGGTACTTCGCGGCGTTCTTCGCCCAGAAGCCGAACGCGTTGGCGCCGTAGGACAGCTCGGCGGTCTGCGCGTCCTCGAACGTCTTGCCGGTCTCGGACATGATCGTCTCGATCACGCGCTCCGCGTTGTCGAGCAGCCACTTCTGGGCGCGCAGCATCACGCGCCCGCGGCCGGCGAAGCCGAGCGCCTCCCACCCGGGCTGCGCGGCGCGAGCCTTCGCGGCGACCTCCTTGACCTGGTCGGGACCGAGGTCTGGAACCGTCGCGATGACGCGTCCCGTCGCCGGGTTCACGACCTCGATGTCGGCGCGCGCGGACGCGCCGTTCGTCGACTGGGCCGCGGTCGTCTCGGTGGTCGCCATGGCCTCTTCCTCCAGTGCGGTTGGCCGGGTGGCCAAGAAGACTACGGAACCACTTCGAACTGCCCCCGCATCCACGGGTGGATCCGGCAGAAGTACGCGTAGCGGCCGACGGGCAGGTCCTTGGGCGTCGACGACACCGGATCGGGCGTGCCGCCGTCGATGGCGTCGTAGCCGAGCGTGCCGGAGTCCCAGACGCCGTTGGCCCACGGATAGTTGCCGACGTACGTGCCGTCGCAGGGCAGGTTGCACGTCGTCACCGAGTGCCGGATGTCGGCCGACTGGTCGGCGTTGACGAACGTCAGCGACTCGCCGTGGTGCACCCGCGGCGGGTTGCCCTGCTCGCCGCTCAGGCCCAGGTCACCGGGCACGTAGAGGAAGTTGGAGATCGTCACCCCGCTCGCCGTGATCGTCACCGCGCGCGCGATGGACGCGGCCGGCAACGAGACGACCGAGCAGAGCGGGCGGACGCTGAGCTAACGGACCCGCAGGGTCGCCCGCATCCCCCTCGCAGCGTGCCCGGGCTTGACGCACACCAGGCGATAGAGGCCGCGGCGGCGCAGGCGCACCTGGAAGGTGACGTCCACGCCGGGCCTGACGTCGGGCGACACCGCGCTGCGGTAGCCGCCGGGGCCGAGGACGACGAGGTTGTGGGCGTCCTCGCCGAAGTCGTGGACGTTGAAGCGCACGGCGCCGGCCGGGACGGCGGTCCGGTAGACGCCGAACCGATACTCGTGCGCGCCGACGCCGACAGACGTCGCGAGGGCGGCCAGGACGGCGGCGATCACCGGACCACCGCCAGGCGGCCGAAGGCGCCGGCGTTCGGGATGACCTCGGCGGCGTCGGTGCCCAGCCAGCCCTCCAGCAGCGAGCAGTAGACGCGGCGGAAGTCGACGGTCACGGCGAGGTTGTCGTCGCGGTCGAGCCGGCGCAGGTCGGGGTAGTCGGTGAGGACGCCTCCGCGAGCGCGCGTGCCCTGGACCCAGGCGATGCCGCCGGCGCCGTGGTCGGTGCCGGCGGAGTCGTTGGCCTGCGGGCGGCGGCCGAACTCCGACCAGACGAAGGTCAGAACGCGGTCGGCGATGCCGCGCGCCTCGAGGTCGGCCTGGAAGGCGGCAAGGCCGCCCGAGACCTCGGCGAGCGCCGCGGCGAGCTCCTTGGGCTGGTCGTCGTGGGTGTCGAAGTCCGACGGGGCGTCGATCGCGGCGACGCGGATCCCGAGCGGCTGGGCGAGCAGGCCGGCGAGGCGGCTGAGCCGCGTGGCGAAGTCGCTGTTCTCGGGGTAGGCGACCGGCGGGGCCAGCGGGTCGGGGGCCTTGTCGTCGGCGGGCGCGTAGGGGGCGAGCCGGTCGCCGATGTCGCGGGCCAGCCGGGCGGCCCGCCTGGCGGCCGCGGGGCCGGCGCCGTTGCCCGGCGTCTCGGCCGCCACGCGCGACCACGCCGCGACGGTCATGTCCTCGGCCGGGCCCCACGTGCCGCCGAAGTGCAGCTGCGCGCCGGCCGGATCGTCGATCGTCGCGACGGGCGCGGCGCCGGTGCGCAGCAGCGGGGACAGGCCGCCGAGCGACAGCCCCTGCAGCGGGTTGTCGGCGCTGCCGTGGCGGTCGAGCCAGCGCCCCAGCCAGCCGGGCGCCGCGCGCTCGGTGATCAGGCCGGTCTCCCAGAAGTGGCGCGAGTGGAAGTGCGACAGGTCCGGGTTGGCGTAGTCGATGCCGGGCAGGAGGCCGACCTTCCCCGCCTCGAACAGGCCGCGCACGCCGCCGTCGAGGCCCTCGGACAGGCTCGGGTGCAGCCCGATGCGCGACTCGGCGGCGAGCGGCGCCGGCGCCTCGGTCGTGATCGAGCGGCGCAGGTCGGCCAGCCGGCCCGTCTGGTCGAGCGGCGTCACCGTGGAAAGCAGGTCGCACCCGCCGGGGAGGAAGACGCTGACGAGCGCCGGCGCGTCGGAGGCGGCCGCCTGGGCGCGGGCGGCCTGCAGAAGGCGGCCGGGCCCGAGCGCCGTGGCCGCGTAGATCGACAGGCCGCCGATGACGACCTGGCGGCGGGTCAGCTCGACGGGTCGCCGTGCGCGGCGGAAGTCGTCGCAGCCCTTGAACGGATCGCGCTTGGGCATCAGTGCAGGTGGGCGTCCGGGCCGGAGAGGATGAGGTGACGCAAGGAGCGCTGGAGCATGTCGGCGCGCTGCTGGCGGGGCTTGCCCTGCTGCCAGGGCTTGACGAGGTCGGCGAAGTAGCCGGCGGCCAGGTCGACCAGGACGCGCCGGGTGGCGTCCGAGATCCACGGGCGGCCGAGCGCGTCCAGCGCGCGGTCGACCTGGGCGTCGGGGCTCAGCGCCGGATCGCCGCTCCCGTCGGGCACCTCGAGCGGCGGGCGATCGTTCCACGCGATCAGCGCGTTGCCGAGGCGCACGCGCGCGGCCATCGTCTGCGACGTCAGCCAGGCCGGGCCCCAGTCCCACCCGGCCACGCTCGGCGGGTCGAACGGGAACTGGCCCATCTGCTCGAGCAGCCACGAGTAGTCCTCGATCGTCACGCCCAGGCCGGCCTGGCGCAGCGTGCCGGCGACGTAGACGAGCGGGCACTTGACCATGTCGGGCGCGTCGAGGCGGGCGTACAGCGCCGGGTGGCGCAGGATGCGCTCGACCACCGTCGCGATGCGCAGGCCCGAGTGGCGGTAGGCGCGGGTCAGCGAGCGCAGCGTCGCGCGGTCGGGCGGCTCGGTGACGAAGAAGTCCCACAGCTTGCGCACGAGGAACGGCGCGTGGCGCGGATGCCCGACGACGAGGTCGAGCACGCCGTCGGCGCCGAAGCGCCCGCGGCGGCCGAAGATGCGCTTGACGCCGCCGTCGTGCAGCGCCGGGTCGAACCAGATCCTCTGCAGGTCGCCGTCGCGCCACTTCGAGCGAAAGCCCGTAAGGGCGCGGGCGGCCTCACGGATGTCGCGCTCGCTGTAGCCGCCGCCCAGCGTGAAGAGCTCCATCAGCTCGCGCGCGTAGTTCTCGTTGGGCGCCTGCTTGGTCGAGTCCGCGAGCGAGAGGAACAGCTGCATCGCCGGATCGCGCGTGACGGCGCCCAGCAGCTTGCGGAACGAGCCCAGCGCGCGGGCGCGGAACATCCGGTTCTGGGCGAGCATGAGCGGCGTGTCGCCGGTGCTCGGGAAGTGGTCGCTCCAGAACAGCGTGAGCTTCTCCTCGAGCGGGCGGCGGGTGCGCACCATGCGGTCCAGCCACCACAGCGCGCGGTGCGACCACTTGTTCAGCGGATCGAGCGGGCGCCCGCCGAGCAGGGGCGCAGGGCCGGCCAGGCCGCGCGGCCCGTCGAGCAGGTACGTGATGGTGGCGTCCTGGCCGGCCTGGGCCCAGCGGGCGGCCTCGGCGGGGGTGGCGCCGAAGCCCGCCCGCCAGAACAGCCGGCGGACATGGGCCTCGGACCAGGGCATGCCTCCTTCCGGCAATCGGCACCGCGGCGGCGGGTTTGAGCGCGGCGGCGGCCCGTCGGCCGCATGGAGGACTCCGCTGTCCGGCGTCGAACGGGGCGAGCGTTATGTTGCCCGTTGCCGCCCGACTCTCCCGCCGCGCCCGCGCCGTGCCGCCGACCGTGCTGCTCGCCGCGCTGGGCGCCTCCGCGCTGACCGCGATCGCCGTCGTGGCCGGGGCCCGCCTCGGCCCGGTCGCGCTCGCCCTCGTCCCGGCCGCCGCGCTGGCCGGCGCCACCGCGCGCCGGCGCATAGACGCCCACCAGGCCGGCCTGTTGCACCTCGCGCACGTCGATCCGCTCACGGGGCTCGGCAACGGGCGCCAGCTGCGGTCGCGGCTCGCCTACGAGCTCGCCCGCCACCGGCGCATGCGCCGCCGGCTGACGGTGTTCGTGCTCGACCTCGACGGCTTCAAGCTGATCAACGACCGCTTCGGCCACGTGGCGGGCGACGAGGTCCTGCGCGAGGTCGCCCGGCAGCTCAAGCGCGCGGTGCGCGAGCAGGACACCGTCGTGCGCCAGGGCGGCGACGAGTTCTCCGTGCTCGCGCCGGAGACCGGGTGGCGCGAGGCCGAGCTGCTGGCGACGCGCCTCGGATATGCGGTGGCGCGCGCCGCCGGGGGACTCCCCGGCCTGAGCGCGAGCATCGGCTTCGCGGTCTTCCCCGACGAGGGCAGCACGGCCCAGGTCCTGCTGGCGCGCGCCGACGCCAACGAGACCGACGCCAAGCGCCGCGCGCGCCAGGCGCGGCCGGAGCGCCCGACGCTGACGCGCGTGGCGTAGCCCGGGCTCACGCGCGAGGGCGGGGGTCCCCGGCACCGAGCGGCGCGGACGCCGGGGCGCGACTGCCGGGGTCCCTTGCGGACATGAGCGCGCCAGCCTGCGCGTTCTGCCCCTCCCGGGCGGGCGCGCGGCCGCGATGCTGCGGGGTCGCCGCCTGCCATGACGCGACGACCCGCCCAGATCTCCGTGCCTGCCGCGCTGCTCGCCGCCTTCGCGCTGCTCGGCGCGGCCGACCGCACCCCCGCCGCAGTCCCGGGGACCAACGGGAAGATCGCGTTCGTCCGCACGGTCGCGCCGGGCGATACCGAGATCTACGCGATGGCCGCCGACGGCGGCGGCGTCGCGCGCTTGACGACGAGCCCCGGCGAGGACGCCGACCCGGCGTGGTCGCCCGGCGGCACGAAGCTCGCCTTCACGAGCGACCGGGCCGGCAACGAGGACGTCTACGTGATGAACGCCGACGGCGGCGGCGTCCGGCGGCTGACCGACAGCCCGGGCGACGACGCCGACCCGGCCTGGTCGCCCGACGGGCGGCGGATCGCCTTCACGAGCGACCGCGACGGCGACCAGGAGGTCTACGTCATGAACGCCGACGGCACCGGCGAAGCCGATCTGACGAACAGCCCGGCCATCACGCCGTCGGCCGCCCCGGGCGCGCGCACGTTCGGCAACGACTCGGCACCCGCCTGGTCGCCCGACGGGACGCGGATCGCCTTCACCAGCGACCGCGACGGCGACGACGAGATCTACGCGATGAACGCCGACGGGGCTGGTCAGGTCGACCTCACCGACGCGCCCGACGCCCAGGACGAGGCGCCGGCGTTCTCGCCCGACGGGAAGGCGATCGCCTTCCAGAGCAGCCAGCGCGACGCCGGCGACGGGATCTACGTGATGAACGCCGACGGCAGCGCCGTGCGCAGCCTCGCCGACGCCGACGTCGCCGACGAGGAGCCGGCCTTCTCCCCGGACGGCACCCTGATCGTCTACTCCGCGCCGTTCGGGGTCGACGGCGACGGCGTCTACGCGATGGGCGCCGACGGCTCGAGCCCGACCCTGCTCAGCGCGAGCCGGCTCGGGGACTCCTCGCCGGACTGGCAGCGCTGCACGACCTGCTCGGCGGGCTCGCCGGCGCCCGGCGGGGCGCCGGCCTCCGACGGCTTCGGCGGAACCGTGCCGGTCCTCCCCGGTGGCCTCGCCGCGCTGCTGCGGCCGGGCGGCGGCACGACGGGCTCGGCGCAGGCGGGCGGGCGGGTCGCGGTCGCCGTGCGTGTCGTCTCGGTGCTCGCCGGCGACGCGATCCGCGTCGCGGCGACCGACCGCTCACGGGTGCGCGTGACGGTGCGCCTCCTGGGCATCCAGGCGCCGGCGCCGCGCCGCTGCGGCGGCGCCGCGTCGCGTCGCGCGCTCGCGCGCCTCGCGCCGCGCGGGCGGCGCCTGTCGCTCGTCGTCCGCGCCGGGGCGCGCCGCGACGCCGCCGGGCGGCTGGCCGCGCTGGTCGCGACGGCCTCGGGCAAGCAGCTCCAGGTCGCCCAGCTGCAGGCCGGCTGGGCGCGCACGCGACGCTCGGACGCCGGCCTGACGACCGGGGTCAAGCGCGCCTTCGCGGCCGCTCAGCGCCGCGCCCGCGCCCAGCGCCGCGGGGTCTGGTCGCTGTGCGGCGGACGCTTCCGCTGACACCCCGAATTGCGGATCTTTTCCTCGGATCGGCGCGAACGCGCACAGAGATCCGCCACGCTTGCCCTTCGGAACGCGCCCGTTCGCCAGGCAGCATTGCGGGCCCATGGCGACGTCCTCGCTGACCACCCTTCGTGCCGCACTGCTCGCGGCCGCGCTCCTGCTCCTGCTCGCCGCCGCGCCCGCCTCGGCGTCGCTGGCGACGCTGAAGGGCTCGTGCACCCGCAAGGACGCCGCCGACGGCAACACCGCCAACGGGGTGACGCTGCCCTACATCTTCTGCGACGACGGCGTGCCCAACTTCGGCGGGCGCACGCCCAACCCGGGCGCCCAGGACGCGGTCGCCGTGCCGGCCAAGTACGCCGGGTTCGCCGAGCTGCCGCCGAAGGCGGCGGACGCGGCCAGCATGCCGGGCGCCGACGCCAACGGCAACATCGCCCTCGACGTCGACGTCTCGCTGCCGGATCCCAGCTTCAGCAAGCCGCGCGGCGGCTTCCCGCTGATGGTGATGATGCACGGCTGCTGCGCCGGCAACAAGACGAGCTGGGAGGCGCCGACGATCGACGCCGCCGGCGAGAGGTGGCACTACAACAACGCCTGGTTCGCCGCGCGCGGGTTCGTCGTCCTCAACTTCACGGCGCGCGGGTTCGTCAACGGCCCGCCGACGCTGAGCCCCGTCGGTCCCACTCCCGGCGAGCGCGGCTCGACCGGCGAGACGCAGCTCGACTCCCGGCGCTTCGAGATCAACGACTACCAGTACCTTGCCGGGCTGCTCGCCGACGACAGGTCGTTCTTCCACATTAACCGCCACAAGATCGTCACGACGGGCGGCTCGTACGGGGGCGGCTTCGCGTGGCTGGCGCTCACCGACCCGACGTGGGACAGCCCCGACGGCCGCCATCTGCGTCTCGCCGCCTCCGCGCCGCGCTACGGCTGGACCGACCTGGTCTACTCGCTGGTCCCGAACGGCACGCACCTGCGCGACCAGCTGCCGGCCTTCGACGGCAGCGACTCGCTGAACCCGATCGGGCGCCCCAAGCAGTCGATCAACCTCGCCCTCTTCGCGAGCGGCACGACGGGCACCGGGGACAACAACCACACGACGTTCCCGCCGTCGATCTTCGAGGCCTTCACCTGCCTGGCCACGCTCGATCCCGAGACCAGCCCGCTGTGCGCGAACACGGTCAACACGATCCTCCCGGAGTTCATCCGCGACCGGTCGGCCTACTACCAGAACGACTTCTTCAAGGGCCTGGCCAGGCACGGGCGCAGGCGTGTCAAGTCGGTCCCGCTCTTCAGCGCCGGCACGCTGACCGACCCGCTGTTCCCCAGCCACGAGCACCGGCTGATGGTCGACCGCCTGCAGTCCGTCGACCCGCACTACCCGGTGCAGGAGTACTACGGCGACTACCAGCACTTCGTCCAGAACAAGGACAAGGAGTGGGGCGACGTCTGCGGCGCCGACCACCACGTCTGCCGGCTCGCCGACTTCCCCGACGGCGACCTCAACGAGGACCCGACCGGCCTGCTCAGCACCGGCGTGACGACGCGGCTGAACCGCTTCGTCGACCACTTCGTCCGCCCGGCGGGCGACCGCCACCAGCACCGGCCGGACTTCGACGTGACCGCCTCCCTGCAGGCCTGCGCCGACAACGCCGCGAGCCTCGGCGTCCCCGCCGACGAGCCCGGCCCGCGCTTCACAGCCGACACGTTCGACGAGCTCGCGCCCAACACGCTCACGATCGAGAACAACGGCCCGGCGCAGGCGACCGCGTGGGACGCCCTCGACGCCCACGCGCTGCACTCCGACCCGGTGGCGACCTTCATCCAGGGCAGCGCCGGCGGCGAGAAGTGCATCGTCGAGAAGCCGGACACCCCGGCGAGCCCCGGCGTCGCGAGCTTCACGACCGACCCGCTGACGCACGACGTCACGATGATCGGCCGCACGCGGCTGATCGTCCCCCACACCGGCGCCGGCAGCGGGATCCAGCTCAACGCCCGCCTCTACGACGTCTTCCCCGGCGGCAGCGAGGCGATCATGGTCGACCGCGGGCCGCGGCGGATCGTCGACCCCAACGAGACGACGACCTTCGACATCCAGGGCAACGGCTGGCGATTCCCGGCCGGGCACAAGATCCGCGTCGAGCTCACCCAGAACGACGCGCCCTACGTCAAGGCCTCGACGACGCCCTC
>DASXRF010000452.1:0-1835 GCA_036506755.1 Solirubrobacteraceae bacterium
CCGCCTCCGCCCCCGCCCGCGCCGCCGTCCGCGCGACGGTCGTGGGGGCCGAGCGCCGCGCTCGCGGTGCTCGTGGTCGGCGGGCTCGCGTACGGGATCTGGCGTCTGCAGCGCCCCGTTCCCGCACCCGCACCCGCTCCCGCACCCGCACCCACACCCGACGCCGCTCCCGCTCCCGCTCCCGACGCCGCTCCCGCCCCCGCACCCGACGCCGCTCCTCCCGACGCCGCCCCCGACGACGACGAGCAAGCCGAGCCCGTCCCCGAGATCGCCCCCGACCCCGTCGCCGAGGACGAGATCGACACCCCCAAGCCTCCCGAGCCTTCGCCGCCGCCGCGCGCGGACACCATCCGCGACGTCCGCTCGCTCATCGCCGCCGGCCGCCGCGGCGAGGCCATCGCCGCGCTCGAGCGGCTGCGCGAGAAGCAGCGCGGGAGCGCCTACATCCCCTATCTCCTCGGAAACCTCTACTTCGAGCGCAAGTGGTGGACCGACGGCCTCGAGAGCTACCGCGCCGCGATCAAGCAGAACCGCAGCTACCGCTGGCGCGCGGTCCTCATCCGCAACGCGATCCGGGCGCTCGCCAGCAACAAGACCGCGGGCAAGGCGCGCGCGCTCCTCCTGCGCGACGTCGGCGGCTCGGCGACCGGCTACCTGCGCGCCGCGGCGCGCGGCGATCCCAACCCCACCGTGCGCGCGCGCGCGGCCGCGCTCGCGCAGCAGCTGCGGAAGCGCCGCTGATGACGGAAGAGCCCACCGACAGCCTGGCGTCGCTCGCGAGCGTGCTGGCCGCGGTGGCGAAGACGCCGCGCGTCCCCCCGATCCTCCCCGGCACCGAGATCGCCGGGCGCTATCTCGTCGTCGGGGTGGTGGGCGCGGGCGGCATGGGCGTCGTCTACCGCGCGCGCGATCTGCAGCTCGGGCGCGAGGTCGCCATCAAGCTGTGCTCGCGCATCCAGGAGGACGGCGCGCGCCGGCTCCTCGGCGAGGCGACCGCGATGGCGCGCCTGTCGCACCCGCACGTGACCCACGTCTACGAGGTCGGGCGCGTCGGCGACGACCTGTTCCTGGTCATGGAGCTCGTCGCGGGCCGGACCGTGCGCGGCTGGCTGGCCGCGGCGCGCCGGCCCTGGCGCGACGTCGTGCGCCTCTACCTCGACGCGGCGTCGGGTCTGCACGCGGTCCACCGCGCCGGCCTGGTGCACGGCGATTTCAAGCCCGACAACCTGATCGTCGACGAGGACGGCCGCGTGCGCATCGTCGACTTCGGCCTCGCGCGCGTCGACGAGCCGCGCGCGCCGGGCATGAACGGCGCCGGCGGCACGCCGCGGTACATGGCGCCCGAGGTGCGCGCCGGCTGGCCGCCCGGGCAGCTCGCCGACCAGTATTCGTTCTGCGTCGCGCTCGCCGAGGCGCTCGCGCATGGCGGCCGCCGCCCGCGCGCCGTGGGCCGCATCCTCGCTCGCGGCCTCGCCGACGATCCGGTCGCGCGCCATGAGTCCATGGCGACGCTGCGCCACGCGCTGGCGCGCCGCCTCGCCCTGCGCGCGCGCGCGTTCGTGGCCGCCGCGGCGGTGGCCGCGGTCGCGCTGCTCGGCGCCGCGGGCCTCTGGATCGCCGGGCGCGCCGAGGCCAACCGCGCCCGCGCCGGGGCGTTGCGCCGCGCCGCCCTCGACTTCGATCTCGAGCAAGGCCGGCGCGAGCTCGCCGGCGGCGACGCCCGGCGCGCGCTCGCCTACCTGTCGGCCGCGCTCGAGGGCGGCCTCGACCGGCCCGCGGTCCGCTTCCTGCTCGCGCGCGGGCTGTCCGCGCTCGAGCAGAGCTACGTCGAGCTT
>DASXRF010000453.1:0-6433 GCA_036506755.1 Solirubrobacteraceae bacterium
TGGACCGCGACGATGCGCGCGCTCACCGAGCGCGGCGCGCGCCGCTTCCTGGACGCCGGCCCCGGCCAGGTGCTCGCCAAGCTCGCCAAGCGCAACGCCCCGGGCGCCGAGATCGCCCGGCTGGAGCTCGCCCGTGCCTGAGATCGCGCCGGTCACCACCAACGGCCGCCCGACAGCCGCGGCCACGCGCCGGGCCGGCGTCGCCGGCGTCGGCCGCGCGCTGCCCGAGACCGTGGTGGGCAACGAGCCGATCGCCGAGCGCCTCGGGATCGACGGCCACTGGATCGAGCGGCGCACCGGCATCCGCGAGCGCCGCCACGTCCGCGACGAGCGCGTCAGCGACCTCGCGGCAGCGGCCGGCGCCGCCGCGCTGGCCGACGCCGGCCTGGCCGCGAGCGAGCTCGACCTCGTCCTCGTCGCCACCATGAGCTCGGACGAGCTGACGCCGAACACCGCCCCGCTCGTCGCCCACGCGCTGGGGACGAACGCGGCCGCCGCCGACGTCGGCGCCGCGTGCACGGGCTTTCTCTCCGCGCTGTCGCTGGCCGGCGCCCAGATCGAGAGCGGCCGCGCCACGCACGCGCTCGTCATCGGCGCCGAGGCGATGTCGCGCTTCGTCGACTTCGACGACCGGCGGACCGCCGGGCTCTTCGGCGACGGCGCCGGGGCGGTCGTCCTCAGCGCCGGCCGCGGCGCGCTCGGCCCGGTGGTGCTGCGGAGCGCGGGCGAGCACGCCTCCTTCATCGTCGCGCCGCGCGACACGGGGGTCATCCGCATGGAGGGCCACGAGACGTTCCTCGTCGCCGTGAGCAGCCTCAGCGAGGCGACGCTGGACGTCTGCCGCGAGGCGGAGGTCGACCCGGCCGACGTCGACCTGTTCATCTACCACCAGGCCAACGGGCGGATCCTCACCGCCGTCGCCGAGCGGCTCGGCCTCGACGCCGGCCGCGTCGTCGACGCGATCGGCGAGCTCGGCAACACCTCGGCGGCGAGCATCCCGCTCGCGCTGTCCCTGGCCGCCGACGCGGGGCGCCTGTCGCCTGGCGATCGCGTGCTCGTCGCCGCCGTCGGCGCCGGGTTCACCTACGGAGCCGCGCTGCTCGATTGGGAGGGGTCATGAACACCGGCAACGGACACCAAGAGGGCTGCGCGCTGGTCACCGGCGCCTCCCGCGGGATCGGCGCGGCGGTCGCCGCCGCGCTCGCGCAGGACGGCTGGCCCGTCGGCGTCAACTACCGCTCCGACGAGGAAGGCGCCCGCCGCGTCGCCGAGGCGATCGCCGCGGCCGGCGGGACGGCCGTGCCCATCGCGGGCGACGTCGCCGACCCCGAGGCCGCGCCGCGGATCTTCGACGAGCTCGAGGAGCGCTTCGGACCCGTGCTCGTGCTCGTCAACAACGCCGGCGTGCGCGCCGACGGCCTCGCCGTCCAGCTCGAGGACGACGAGTGGCAGCGCGTGCTCGACACCAACCTCTCGGCCGCCTTCCGCCTGACGCGGCGCGCCGTCGGCACGATGGTCCGCAAGCGCTTCGGCCGCGTGGTCAACATCGCGTCGGTCGTCGGCCCGAAGGCCAACGCCGGCCAGGCCAACTACGCCGCCTCCAAGGCGGGCCTCATCGGCTTCACCCGCACCGTCGCGGTCGAGGTGGCGCGCCGGGGCGTGACCGTCAACGCGGTCGCCCCGGGCTTCATCGAGACCGACATGACCGACGACCTGCCGGCCGCCGTGCTCGACGCCGTCCCCGCGCGCCGAGTCGGCCGGCCCGAGGACGTGGCCGCCTGCGTGCGCTTCCTGGCGTCACCGCAGGCCGCCTACGTCACCGGCACCACGCTGACCGTCGACGGCGGACTCAGCGCCTGACACACCCCGACCAAGGAGGACCACGACATGCCCGCCACCGTCACCACCGAGCAGGTCGAGACCGTCGTCTACGACGCGCTCGTCGAGCTCGGACCCACCCGCGACCAGCTGCACCGCGACGCCTCCTTCGAGGAGCTCGACGTCGACTCGCTCGACCTTGCCGAGCTCAGCCAGGTCGTCGAGGAGAACTTCGGCGTGCGCCTGAAGGGCGACGACGTCGCGAAGATCAAGACCGTCGGCGACGCCCTCGACCTGATCATCGCCCGCGCGGCATGACCCGGCGCGTCGTCATCACCGGGGTGGGCGCCGTCACGCCGCTCGGCGTCGGCGCCCGCACCCTCCATCAGCGCTGGACCGCGGGCGCCTGCGGCATCGATGACGGCGAGGGCGCCTGCACGGACTTCGACCCGACGACCGTGATGTCGGCCAAGGAGGCGCGGCGCTCGGACCGCTTCACCCAGCTCGCGGTCGCCGCGTGCGACGAGGCGCTCGGCGACGCGGGCTGGGACGGCGAGCTGCCGTACGCGCCCGAGCGCGTCGGCTGCGTCCTGGGCACCGGCATCGGGGGCATCGGCACGCTGGAGGCCAACCACGCCACGCTGCTCGAGCACGGCGCCGAGCGCGTCTCGCCGCTCGCCGTCCCGCTGATGATGAGCAACGCGGGCGCCGCGGCGCTGTCGATGCGCCACGGCCTGCGCGGCCAGGTCTACGGGATCGTCTCGGCGTGCGCGGCCGGCGCGCACGCGATCGGCGCCGCCGCGCGGATCGTGCGCTCCGGCGACGCCGACGCGGTCGTCACGGGCGGCTCGGAAGCCGCGCTGACCCCGCTGGCCCGCGCCGCCTTCGCCTCGCTGGACGCGACGTCGGACAGCGGGATCTCGCGGCCGTTCGACAAGCGGCGCGACGGCTTCGTCATGGGCGAGGGCGCCGCCGTGCTGGTGCTCGAGGACGCCGAGGCGGCGGCCGCGCGCGGCGCGACCGTGCTCGGTGAGATCCTCGGCTACGGCGCGACGTCGGACGCCTACCACCTCACCGCGCCCGACCCCGAGGGCACCGGCGCCGCGGCGGCGATCCGCGCCGCGCTCGACGACGCCGGCCTCGCTCCTGACGACGTCGACTACGTCAACGCGCACGGCACGTCGACGCCGCTCAACGACCGCTCCGAGACCGCGGCGCTCAAGGCCGCGCTGGGCGCGCGCGCCCACGACGTCCCGGTGTCGTCGACCAAGTCGGCGATCGGGCATCTGCTCGGCGCGGCGGGCGCCGTCGAGGCGGCGGCCACCGTGCTCGCGCTGCGCGACCGCGTCGCGCCGCCGACGCTCGGCTACGGCGAGCCCGACGAGGGGCTCGACCTCGACTACGTCCCCAACGCCGCCCGGCCGCTGGAGCTGCGCAACGGCCGGCCGCCCGTGGCGCTGTCGAACTCGTTCGGCTTCGGCGGCCACAACGCCGTGCTGTGCCTGGGAGGTGCGTCATGACCCTGGCCCTCGTCGAGCGCCCGGCAGAGAAGCTCACCCCGCTCGAGCGCCTGGAGGCGTTGTGCGATCCCGGCTCGCTGAGCCTGATCCGCTCGGACGTGCTGTCGACGCGCATGGGCGAGAAGGCCCGCCGCGGCGACGGCGTCGTCGGCGGCTCGGGGCGCGTCGACGGCCGCCCGGTGTTCTGCTACGCGCAGGACCCGTCGTTCGCCGGTGGCTCGCTGGGCGAAGCGCACGCGGACACGATCGTCCGCGTCCTGCGTCTCGCCGGGCGCGCCCGCGTGCCCGTCATCGGCTTCGTCGAGTCGGCGGGCGCGCGGCTGCAGGAGGGCCTGGCCGCGCTCGGCGGCTACGGGCGGATCTTCCACGAGCACGTCCGGCTGTCGGGCCGCGTGCCGCAGATCACCGTGATCACCGGCGCGTCCGCGGGCGGCGGCTCGTACGCCCCGGCGCTCAACGACTTCGTCGTCATGACCGAGGCGGCGACGATGTTCCTCACCGGCCCGGCCGTCGTCGCCGAGGTCATGGGGGAGGAGCTCTCGGCGGCCGACCTCGGCGGCCCGAAGGTGCACGACCGCAACGGCGTCAGCCACTTCACCGCGCCGACCGACGTCGACGCGGCCGTCCTCGTGCGCGACCTGCTCGACTACCTGCCCCAGCAGGCGGGCGACCGACCCGCGCGCTGGCCTGCCGTGCCGCCGCCCGGCGACCGCCCGGACCTCGCGGTGCCCGACGACGAGCGCCGCGTCTACGACGTGCGCGGCGTGATCCGCGACCTCGTCGACGGCGGGCGCACGCGCGAGTTAGCGCCGCGCGGGGCGCGCAACCACGCGTGCGCGTTCGCCCGGCTCGACGGCCGCGCCGTCGGCGTGATCGCCAACCAGCCGCGCCAGCTCGGCGGCGTCCTCGACGCCGACGCCGCGCAGAAGGGCGCGCGCTTCGTGCGCACGTGCGACCTGTTCGGGCTGCCGCTGGTTGTGCTCGTCGACACGCCGGGCTTCCTGCCCGGCAGCCGGCAGGAGCAGGCGGGCGTGATCCGTCACGGGGCCAAGCTCGTGCACGCGTTCGCCCAGGCGACCGTGCCCAAGCTGACCGTCGTGCTGCGCAAGGCGTTCGGCGGCGCGTTCATCGCGATGAACAGCAAGGAGCTCGGCGCGGACTTCGCGTTCGCCTGGCCGAGCGCCAAGCTCGGCGTCATGGGCCCCGAGCAGGCCGTCGGGATCATCCACCGCCGGCGGATCGCGGAGGAGCCCGACCCGGGCGCGGCGCGCGCGCGGCTCGCGCGCGAGTACGCGTCCGAGCACCTGACCGCCGCGGCGGCCACCCGCGAGGGCTTCATCGACGAGGTCGTCGCGCCGTCCGAGACACGCGCGCGCCTGGCCGCCGCGCTGACCGCGCTGGAGACCGGCGGCCGGACCGCCCCCGAGCACACGAACATCCCGCTCTAGGAGGTGGGGACGATCACGACCCTCGACCTGCCGTTCGAGAAGCTCACCGAGGGCGCCGCCTTCGAGACGCGCGGACGCACCATCACCGAGGCCGACGTCGTCGCCTTCGCGGCGCAGACCGGCGACTGGCACCCGCAGCATTGCGACGCGACGTGGGCCGCGGACAGTGAGTTCGGCGAGCGCATCGCGCACGGCATGCTCGTGCTGTCCTATGCCGTCGGCCTGGTGCCGTTCGACCCCGCGCGTGTGCTCGCCCTGCGCCGCATCGGCGACGCGGTGTTCAAGCGCCCCGTCCGCATCGGCGACACGATCCGGGTGCGCGGCCTGGTCACAGGCCTCTCGCCGGTCCGCGACGACGCCGGGCTGGTGACGTTCGGCTGGACGGTGGTCAACCAGGACGCGCAGACGGTGGCGCGGGCTCGCGTCGACGTCGTCTGGCGCCGCGACGCACCCGTGTCCACGCCCTCCGACAACGGCTTCGTGCCGATCCCACTATGACCATGCTCGAAGGCAAGAAGCTCCTCATCACCGGCGTCGTCACCCGCGACTCGATCGCCTACCACGTCGCCGAGCGCGCCCAGCGCTCGGGCGCCGACGTCGTCCTCACCGGCTTCGGCCGCGCGCGGCGGCTGACCGAGCGCGCGGCACGCACGCTGCCCGAGCCGGCCGACGTGCTCGAGCTCGACGTCAACTCGGAGTCCGACCTGCTCGGCGTGCGCGAGGAGCTCGCGCGCCGCTGGGGGCGGGTCGACGGCGTCCTGCACGCGATCGCCTTCGCCCCGTCCGACGCGCTCGGCGGCAACTTCCTGGCCACGCCCGCCGACAGCGCGGTGGAGGCCTTCCGGACGAGCGCGTACTCGCTCAAGGCGCTGACCGAGGCGGTGCTGCCGCTGCTCGACGTGCGCGGCGCGAGCGTCGTCGGCCTGGACTTCGACGCGACGGTCGCCTGGCCGGTGTACGACTGGATGGGCGTCGCCAAGGCGGCGCTCGAGTCGGTCTCCCGCTACCTCGCGCGCGACCTCGGCCCGCGTGGCGTGCGCGTCAACCTCATCTCCGCCGGGCCGATCGAGACCCTCGCCGCGGGCGGCATCCCGGGGTTCGACCGGCTCGCGACGAGCTGGCGCTCGCAGGCGCCGCTCGGCTGGGACACCGGCGATCCGGCGCCGGTGGCCGACGCCGTCTGCTTCCTGCTCTCCGACCTCGCCCGGGCGATCAGCGGCGAGATCCTCCACGTCGACGGCGGCTTCCACGCGATGGGCACGGCGGTCGAGCGCGTCGCGGCCGAGGCGGTGAGCGCATGAGCGTGCTGCTCACGGGCGCGACGGGCTTCGTCGGGATGGAGGTGCTCGCGCGACTGGTGCGCGACGGCGACGAGCCCGTCTACGCGCTGGTCCGCGGGCGCGACCGGGCGGACGCGGAACGTCGCCTTGCGGGCGTCCTCGACGGGCTCGGGCTCGACGGCGAGCAGCGCGGCCGCGTCCGCGCGGTGGCCGGCGAGCTGACCGCGCCGGGGCTGGGGATGGCGGCGAGTGACACGCTGCGCCTGCTCGACGAGGTCACCGACGTCGTGCACTGCGCGGCCTCGGTGTCCTTCGCCCTGCCGATGGACGAGGCGCGGGCGATCAACGTGCACGGCACGCGGCGGAT
>DASXRF010000454.1:0-5759 GCA_036506755.1 Solirubrobacteraceae bacterium
CGAACGTGTCGCCCGGCGAGGCGTTGCCCGCGCAGTCCTCGTTCTGCACCTCGGTGAAAGAGACCACGTTGACTTTGCCGAAGTCCGCCGTGTACACCAGCGTCCCGTCGGGCTCGGACTCCAGCGTTGCCGCTCGCGCAGTCGCGGGCGCGCCGCAGAGCAGCAGCCCGAGGACGAGGGCGAGGAGGGTGATCGGCTTGCGTGAGAGTCGATGCGAACGCATGGAGGGCAGTGGACCGGTGGCGGCAGGTGACATGGCGAAGGAGCATCGCTGGGGCCAGGAGGCGGGGCTATCGACTATTCGGCCAAAACCGGTGCGTCAGCGCGCACACCCGGTTGCGCGATCGCGCAACCGCGGCTATGGCGACGTAAGGAATTCGCGCACGAGCGCGACGAGGCGCGCCGGGTTGTCCTCGGGGATGAAGGTGCGCGAGCGCTCGACGAGCTCGAAGCGTCCGCGGGGAAGCAGCTCGGCGAGGCGCCGGCCGTGCGCGATCGGGAAGAAGCGGTCGTCGGCCGCCCAGGCGACGAGCGAGGGCCGGTCGAAGGCGCGCACGCTCTCGGACGCGCGCACGCAGTCGCGCGCGCGGGCCTGGCGCAGGAGGGCGGCGAAGTCGCGGCGGATTCCGGCGTCCGCGCGCAGGCCGGCGAGGTAGGAGGTCATGATCCGGGGCTCGATCGGCGCGTGGGTCGCCCAGCCGTAGGCGAGCGGCGACCGCTGCGCCGGCTTCAAGGCCATCGCTTTGACGAGGAGCCACAGCGCCGGGGCAACCCTCACCGTCGGCTTGAGGTAGAGGACGGCCTTCGGGGGATAGTTGCGCCAGGCGTCGCACGACGTCAGCACGAGCCGGCCGACCCGCTCGCCGCGCCGGCCGACGAGGGCCTGCGCGATCGCGCCGCCGGTGTCGTTGGCGATGAGCGTCACGTCGCGCAGGTCGAGCGCGTCGAGGAAGCTCGCGAGGAGATCGGCGCAGCCGTACAGCGACAGGTCGGGCGCGTCGTCGAGCGGTATCGAGTGCCCGCCGAGCGGCAGGTCGGGGACGATGCAGCGGTGCTCGCCGGCCAGCTCGGGCGCGACCCGGCGCCAGAGGTCCCCGTTGACGGCCGCGCCGTGGGCGAAGACGACCGGCGGCCCGCTCCCGCGCTCGCGGTACTCGAGCGTCCCGGCGGGCAGGCGGACCGTCCTGCGCTCGCCCAGGGCCTCGCTGATCGCCATGCTCAGGAGGCTGTGAAGGAGACCTGGACGGGCTCGCGCTCCGCGGCGGTCTCGATCTCGAAGTACTCGCGCGCCGTGAAGCCGCCGAAGCCGGCCACGATCGAGTTCGGGAAGATCTGGATGCGCGTGTTGTAGGCGCGCACGTTGGCGTTGTAGATGCGGCGCGAGGCCTGGATCTCGTCCTCGACCTCGGCGAGGTCGGCCTGCAGGCGCTGGAAGTTCTCGGCCGCCCGCAGCGCCGGGTAGTTCTCGGCCACGGCCCGCAGCTCGGCGAGGGTCGCGGACAGGCGCTGCTCGGCCGCCCGGGTCTCCTCGATGCCGCTGGCGCGCAGCGCGTCGGCGCGGGCCCGCGTGACCGCCTCGAAGACGCGCTGCTCGTGGGCGGCGTAGCCCTTGACCGTCTCGACGAGGTTCGGGACGAGGTCGCGCCGGCGCTTGAGCTGGACGTCGATGCCCGACCACCCCTCGTCGACGCGGTTGCGCGCGGCGATGATCGAGTTGCGGATCAGCACGAAGCCGAGCGCAAGCACGACGAGCGAGGCCAGGACGATGGCGGCGGTCAGGCTCACCGGGCCCGATTCTCTTCGCCGCCGTCGCCCTTGGCAAGGCGGCGCGGCTCGGCCAGGATTGGACCGTGCCGGAGCCGCTCCCGGACCCTCCCGTCGATCGGACGGGGTGGTGGAGGAGCCCTCCTCCGCCGAGCAATCCGGACGAGGTCGTCGCGGGCGCCGGCCGGCGGCTCTCGGTCCGGCAGCTCGTCGCGCTGGCGTGGGGGATGGCGCTGCTCGCGCTGGTCGTCCTCGTCGCGCTCATCGCGCTCGAAGGGCCGCTGGCGGGCTCGGCCGAATCGGCGCTCTTCACGTTGATCCCGCTGCTCGTCTTCGGCGGCTTCGCTTCAGTGCTGCTCGTCGTCGGCTCGACCCTGCTCGAGGAATACCGGCGGCCCCGGCGCGAGCAGGCGGCCCGGGAGCGGATCGCCGCGTGGGCCGGCGGCGCGGGGCTGCGGTACACGCCGAGCGGCGACCTGCCCGAGGCGACGCCGCTGCTGAGGCGCGGCGACCGCCGCTTCGCCCGCAACCTGGCCGCCGGAGAGCTTCCGGGCGGCCTGCCCGGGATCCTCGCCGGCTACGTCTACGAGGTCGAACAGGGCGACGACGACTACGAGGCCCACCCGAACACCGTCGTCGTGGCCCGGCTGCCCGAGACGCTGGGGTTCCTGCCCGAGCTGACGGTCGAGCCGCGCGACGGCTGGAGCGTCTTCGACCGGGTCGAGGACGTCGCGCGGCGGCGCCGGCGCATCGAGATGGAGAGCATCGCGCTGGCCCGCCGCTTCGAGATCTTCGTCCGGCGCGACGAGGACGAGATCTGGGTCCGCCGGCTGTTCGCGCCGAGCTTCGTGGACTGGCTGGCCGAGCGGGCGCCGGAGGCTCTGCGCTTCGAGCTGCGCGACGGGATCCTGTGCGTGGCGCTGCCGCGCGAGGTGACCGATCCCGCCTACCTGGAGGCGTTCTGCCGCACCGCCTCGTACGTCGCCGCGCGCTTCCGCCAGGAGTCGCTGGAGGCGGCCCGCCGGCCCGCCGCGACACGCTTCGCACAGCGCCCCGTCGCCGCGGCGGCATCCGGGCCGGTCGCGGCGCTGGGCTGGGCGGGCGCGCCGCCGCCGGACGTCACCACCGCGTCGCGGCCGTTCGTGCCGACGGTCGCGCGTCAGGCGCGCACCTGGCGCGCTCCGCTCATCTCCGCGGCGATCGGGTTCGTGGCCGCGGCCGCCTGGCTGTCGGACGACGAAGACTCGTCCTCGCTGGAGGTGCCGTCGACCGCCACGCTCGTCATCGCGGGGATCGTCGCGTTGGTCGTGCTCGCCCTCGCGGCGCGCGTGGCGATCCGCCGCCGCGCCCAGGAGTACGGCAAGGAGGCGTTCTGGCGCGCCTATGGCCGCGCGCGCGATCTCGTGGCCGAGGAGCCGCGCGCCTTCCACGCCCGCCAGGTCAACGCCAACCTCCCCGGCGCCGCCGAGTTCGTGCTCAGCGGCCCGCTGCCGGGCCTCGGCGCGCCGGGGAGCCTGGTGCTCTGCGGCGACCAGGCCCGCGGCTCGAAGAGCTCGGAGTACGAGGCGCTCGTCGCGCCGGCGGGCGACGACCGGCTGGCGACGCTGCGCCTCGCCGCGGGCGCGCCGCTCCCGGCCGACCTCGCGGCGGCGCTGGGACCTGATGCCCTCGGGCGCCGCGACGGCGTCGGCCCGCTCGCGCTGTCTCGCGAGGGCGGCGCGCTGGTCGTCTGCGCCGAGCGGTCGCGCAAGGCGCCGCTCAGCGCCGCCGAGCTCGACGCGTTCGTCGAGCGCGCCGCGCGCCTCGCGCGGGCCGCGCGAGGGCTGGCCGTCTGATCAGAGCTGACGGCGACCGAGCGAGGATCAGCCGGTCAGGCCCGAGTACGTCGCGGTGCCCTTGCCGTAGCCGCTCTTCGTGGTCAGCCGCGAGCCGTGCGCGTGACGGCAGCTGCCGATCCGCTTGCCGACGTAGGGCGTGATGTTGAGGGCGGGCCTGCCGACCGACCTGACCGTCGTCGTTCCGCGCGGCTGCTGCGCGGCGTTGCCGAAGAACATCGCGCGGCCGATCGGCGTGAGCTGCTTGGCGTCGGCCAGCCGACGCTCGACGACGAAGCGGATCTTCCACGGCCCGCCCGGGAGCGGGTTGAACAGGCCCTCCTCGGTGGCGACGCCCCCGGGGCCCTTGGCGGCGGTCTGGACCTCGAGCTTCCCGGCGAGCAGGCTGATCGCGGGCTTGAGGCGCTTGTCGGCCTTCGAGAAGCCGTAGCTGTACAGCGCGAAGTTCGTGCCGTCGCTGACCCTGTACGTCGTCCCGCCGAAGCGCACGGTCGCCGTGACGCCGGACAGCTCGTAGACGTGGCGATCGTCGAGCTTCGTCCCGGCGAGCGGCGCGCCCTCGGGGTGGTCGTTCCCGTACGCGACGACGTGGCCGGACCCATGGACGTCGGCGAGCTGGGCCGTCCGCGGCGCCGCCGAGGCGGTCGCGGGGACGAGGAGCAGGGCGGCGACGGCGGCGAGTGACGGGCGTGCGTTCATGCCCGTCCACATCGGCACGTCGGACCGGAGAGTTGAGCGTTGACGCGCCGCAACCCCGCGCGGCGCCGCGTGTTTCTCAGGGTGATGCGGCTCCTGGTCGGACTGCTCTGCGCGCTCGCCCTGCCCGCCGCGGCGCTCGCCGTCGATCCGACGGCGCCGACGGCGACGACGGGGGCGGCGAAGGAGGTCAAGCAGACCTCCGCCACGTTGACGGCGACCGTCGATCCCAACGGCGGTCCGACGACGGTCCGCTTCGAGTACGGCACCTCGTCGTCCTACGGGCTGTCGAGCCCGGAGAAGTCGGTCGACGGCGCCGACCCGGTGACGGTCGAGATCGGCGTGACCGCGCTGACCGAGGCGACGACCTACCACTACCGCGTCGTAGCGACGAACGCCGCCGGCGAGGCGCGCGGCGGCGACCGCAGCTTCAAGACCGCGTCGGCGCCGGTGCAGCCGACGGCGCCGGCCGTGACGACCGGCGGCGCACGCGACATCACCTCGAGCAGCGCGACCTTGCTGGGCCGCGTCGACCCCAACGGCGCCGCGACGCGCTACCACTTCGAGTACGGGACGACGTCGCGGCTGGGCTCCCGCACGCCCGACCAGGACGCCGGCAAGGGGACGTCGTCGTCCGCCGTCTCCGCGCCCGTCACCGGGCTCGCCGCCGACGACCGCGTCTCGTACCGGATCGTCGCCACCAACGCCGCGGGGACGCGCCGCGGCGCGATCCGCTCGTTCGTGACCGATCGCGCGCTGCGCTCGGCGTCGATCAGCCTCAGCGCGTCGCGGGTGACCTACGGCGACGGGGTCGTCATCAAGGGCAAGCTCGCCGGGACCGGCGTGTCCCGCGTGCCCGTGGTCCTCGAGTACCAGCCCCACCCGTTCTCCGCGCCGTTCCGCCAGGTCGGCCTGCCGGTCGGCACCAGGCGCGACGGCTCGTACCGCTTCACGATCGACCCGGTCCTGATCACGGCCCGCCTGCGCGTGGTCTCGCGGACTCGCGCGCCGGTGGAAAGCCCGATCGCGGTGGTCCACAGCGCCGCCCGCGTGGGGCTGATCGCCGAGCGCCGGCCGGGCCGGCGCGTGCGCTTCCGCGGCACGGTGCGCCCGGTGGCGCCCAACGGCACCGCCTCGCTGCAGCGGCGGACCCCGGCCGGGGCGTGGGTGACCGTCCGCCGCGTGCGGCTGCGCCGCGACGGCGCGCGCTCGCGCTACGCCATGACCGTGCGCGCCCGCCGCGACGGCGGGGTCTACCGGGTCCTCGCCGCCCCGCGCGACGGCGGCGCGCACGCGCGGGGGATCAGCCGCGAGCGGGCGGTGACGCCGCTACGGGCGGGCACGGCCGGACGCTGAGCCCGCCGAGCCCGGCGAGCACGCGCTCGCCGGGCTCGGCGCTGGGAGGGTGGCTCGGTCCTACAGCTGGAACAGAAGCTCGCGCACCTGCCGGTTGCCCACGGCGTC
>DASXRF010000455.1:0-3339 GCA_036506755.1 Solirubrobacteraceae bacterium
GGTCACCGACACGAGGACGCCCGGCCGGCTCACACGCGGATCACTCCGCGAACAGCAGGTGCTCGAGCCCCACGACCGGCGACTCGGGCAGGTTCGCGACGCGGCGGATCGCCAGCAGCACGCCGGGCATGAACGACATGCGGTCGATGGAGTCGTGGCGGATGGTCAGCGTCTGGCCGACGTCGCCGAGGATGACCTCCTGGTGGGCGACCAGGCCCGGCAGGCGCACGGAGTGGATCGGCACGTCGCCCTGCATGAGCTGCGCCGTGCGGGCCGCCGTGCCCGACGGCGCGTCGAGCTTGCGGTCGTGGTGCAGCTCGACGATCTCCGCGCGCGCCATGTGCCGGGACGCCTCGGCGGCGAAGCGCATCATCAGCACCGCGCCGATGGCGAAGTTCGGCGCGAAGAAGACGTTGGCGCCGGTCAACCCGCGTGCCGCCTCGACGTCCCACCCGCTCGTTCCGACCACCGCGTGGACCCCGGCGGCGACGGCCGCGCGCACGTTCTCCAGCGCCACGTCCGGGCGCGTGAAGTCGACGAGGACGTCCGCCTCGCCGAGCACGTCCCCGACCTCGACGCCCAGCGCGGGGTCGGCGCGGCCCGTCAGCTCGAGGTCGTCGGCGCCCTCGACCGCGGCGCACACCGCCTCGCCCATGCGCCCGGCGGCGCCGGCGACGGCGACGCGGATCACGCGACGGCGGCCAGCGCCGGCGAGATCGGCTCCAGCGCGGTCCGGAAGGCGCCCTCGTCGGGGCCGATCCCCGCCGCGCTGAGCGCTGCCGGGGCGTAGAGCTCGCCGGCCAGCGCGCGCACGTCCTCGAGCGCGACCGCGTCGATCTTCTCGAGCACCTCGTCGACGGTCAGCAGCGGCAGCCCGGCCAGCACCGACGAGCCCAGGCGATTCATGCGCGCCGACGTGGACTCCAGCGACAGCACGATCCGCCCCTTGACGTTCTCCTTGGCGCGCTCGAGCTCCTCCTCGGTGGCCCCCTCGCCGGCGAAGCGCTCGAGCTCGGCGCCCACGACGCGCAGCGCCTCGCGCAGGTTGTCGCCGCGCGTCCCGAGGTACAGGCCGATCTGGCCGGTCCCCGCGTAGTGGGAGGTGAACGAGTAGACCGCGTAGGCCAGCCCGCGGCGCTCGCGGACCTCCTGGAACAGCCGCGACGACGAGGTCGCGCCGAGGATCGTGTCGAGCACGCGCACGGCGTAGCGGCGCTCGTCGTCGCGCGCCACGCCGCGACCGCCGAGGCAGACGTGGACCTGCTCGGTCGGCTTGGCGACGAAGCGCGTCACTATGGCGGGCGTCCCCGGAGGCGCGGGGTCGTGCGGCAGCGGCGCGCCCGTGCGGTCGGCGAGCACCTCGTCGGCCAGGGCGCACAGCGCGTCGTGGTCGACGGAGCCCGCCGCGGCGAGCACGACGTTGCTCGGCACGTAGCGGGCGGCGTGGAAGGCGCGCAGCGTTTCCGGCGCGACGGCGCGGATGACCGGCGCGCGGCCGATGATCGCCCTCCCGAGCGGGTGCGCGCCGAACACCGCGTCGCCGAGGACGTCGAAGACCTTGTCCTGCGGGTCGTCCTCGTACATGGCGATCTCCTCGAGCACGACCTCGCGCTCGTTCTCGAGGTCCTCGCCGGCGAAGCGCGGGCGCCAGACCATGTCGGCCATGACGTCGAAGGCGCGCTCGAGGTGGACGTCGAGCACGCGCGAGTACACCGACGTCGTCTCCTTGCCCGTGCCCGCGTTGAGCTCGGCGCCCATCGCGTCGAAGAGCTGGTCGATCTCCAGCGAGCCGTAGTTCGCCGTTCCGCGGAAGAGCATGTGCTCGATCAGGTGGGAGAGGCCGGCCTCCTCGTCGCCCTCCCCCACGCTGCCCGTGCCGATCCAGAACCCGAGCGCGACGGATCGCACGGAGTCCATGAACTCCGTGACGACCCGGACGCCCGAGTCCAGCTCGGTCAGCCGCGGACGGTCCAACGCGACCCAGTCACGAGCCGGGGTCGCGCCCGGCACCGCGACGCGGCCGGCCGGACCCTCGCCCGCCGCGGTCGCCGCGGTCGCCCCGGTCCCGGCGCGGGCCGCCGCCGTTGCCGCCGCCGGTGCCGATCGAGGCCAGCTCCTCGGCGGTCTTGCCGGCGACCTCGGGATCGTCGGCGAGGCGCAGGCCGATGCGCCCGCGCTCGCGGTCGACCTCGACCACCCGCACGCGAACCTCGTCGCCGCGGTTGAGGACCTCCTCGACCGTCGCCGGGCGCTGGCCGGGCGCGATGTTGGAGATGTGCAGCAGCCCGTCGGTGCCCTTGATCAGCTCGACGAAGGCGCCGAACGTCGTCGTCTTGACGACCTTGCCGGAGAACTCGTCGCCGACCTCGACCTCCTTGGTCATCTGGCGGATGCGGTCGACCAGGGCGTCGCCGAGCTCGCCGTTGGCGGCGTAGATGAGCACGGTGCCGTCGTCGTTGATGTCGATCTGGGCCTCGAACTCGTCCTGCATGCCGCGGATCGTCTCGCCGCCCTTGCCGATGATCATGCCGATCTGCGAGGGGTCGATCTGGATGGTCTGGATCCGCGGCGCGTAGAGCGACAGCTCGCTGCGCGGCGCCTCGATGACCTTGCCCATCTCGCCGAGGATGAACATCCGCGCGTCGCGGGCCTGGGCCAGCGCGTCGCGCAGGATCTCGAACGTGACGCCCGTGATCTTGATGTCCATCTGCAGCGCGGTGATGCCGCGCTGCGTGCCGGCGACCTTGAAGTCCATGTCGCCGAGGTGGTCCTCGACGCCGGCGATGTCGGTCAGGACGACGTAGTCGTCGCCCTCCTTGATGAGGCCCATCGCGATCCCGGCCACCGGCCGCGTGATCGGCACGCCCGCGTCCATGAGGGCCAGCGACGAGCCGCACACGCTGGCCATCGACGACGAGCCGTTGGACTCGAGGATGTCCGACACGACGCGGATCGTGTACGGGAAGTCCTCGATCGACGGGACCATCGGCACCAACGCGCGCTCGGCGAGCGCGCCGTGCCCGATGTCGCGGCGCTTGGGCCCGCGCATGAAGCCCGCCTCGCCGACCGAGAACGGCGGGAAGTTGTAGTGGTGGAAGTAGTACTTCTTGGTCTCGAGCCCGAGGGTGTCGAGCCGCATCTCCTCCTTGAGCGTGCCGAGCGCGGCGACCGAGAGCGCCTGCGTCTGGCCGCGGGTGAACAGCGCCGAGCCGTGCGTGCGCGGCAGCAGGCCGGCCTCGATCGAGATCGGGCGGATCTCGCTCTCGGCGCGCCCGTCCGGGCGCTTCTTCTGGACGGCGATGCGCTGGCGGATGATCTGCTTCTCGAGCTTGTCGAACG
>DASXRF010000456.1:0-5949 GCA_036506755.1 Solirubrobacteraceae bacterium
CTGAGACGACGCCGGCGCAGACCGAGACGACGCCCGAGGCGACGACGCCGACGGAGACCACGACGACGCCCACCACGACCGAACCTCCGTCGGGCGGTCAGACGGTGCCGCCGGCGGCGACCGCGCCGCAGGGAGAACAGCCGCCGCCGCCCAGCGGGGAGACGACGCCGACGCCGCCGGCGCCGTAGCGCTCCGCCCGGGCGTGGTCGGCGGGCTGGGGCCTGGTCTGTCGGCTGGTGAGGGGAGGGAGTCCGGCTGTCCGTGTGAGGGTGCGTCTCGAGCGCGCGGCGCCTCCCTGGGGGTATTCGGCGCTGTGTCATTTAGCGTCGACTGTGTCGGCATTAGGTGACACAGCGTCCGCCGCTGGCGCGTCACCGCTCGGCTCGCGGGCGGTTTGGCGCACCCTCACACGGAAGCCCGCCTACCTTCCCCTCGCCAGCCACGGACCCGGCCGCGACCCGGCACGCACGAAGCGCGCGGGACGAGCCGAACCGCTACGCCGCCACGGCCTCCGACAGCGTCGCCCGCGCCCGGACCAGCAGCGACTTGGTCGCCGGCACCGACGTCCCGAGCGTGGCGGCCATGCGAGCGTGGCTCACGCCACCGAACTCGCGCATCACCAGCGCGAGCCGCTGGCGCTCGGGCAGGCGGCCGATCTCGGCGACCACCTCGCGCAGGCGCTCGCGCTCCACGGCGCGTCGCGCCGGGTCCGCGTCCTCGACCGGGCGCAGGTGGGCGACCTCGTCGAGCTCGGCCGCGACGAACCGGCTGCCGGTCCGGCGCAGCTCGTCCATGGCGCGGTTGCGGACGATCATGTACAGCCACGGCTTGAGGTTCATCTCGGCGTCCGTCGCGTGCAGGCCGGCGAGGGCGCGGATGAAGGCGTCCTGGACGACGTCCTCGGGGTCGTGGCCGGTGCCGGAGAGCAGGCGGCGGGCGAAGGCGAGCAGGCGCTCGCGGTAGCGGTCGTGGATCGCGGCGAAGGCGTCGTCGCGTCCGGCGCGGACGAGGGCGACGAGGCGCTCGTCGTCGACCCGTGAGGTCAGGGCGGAAGGCATGCACCGAGACTCGCTGCAAAGGCCCCGGTCTCCGGCCTCCACAGGTGGCGGATCGCCCTCCCAAGGTGTGCGCGTTTGCCACCATGGTGTGCCGCCGATGGAGTCCCCGCTCGCCCCACACGCCGCCTCGCCGGCCGAGCTGCAGCAGCGCCTGCGCGCCGAGCGCGAGGGCGATCCGTTCCTCGTGTTCCGCGACGACTCGGGGCTGCAACGGATCGAGGTCCTCGAGGGTCGCGCCGGGCGGGTGACGATCGGCCGCTCGGCCGGCAACGACATCGCGCTGCCGTGGGACTCCGAGGTCTCGCGGCTGCACGCCGAGCTCGAGCGCCTCGGCGACCAGTGGGTCGTCTCCGACGAGGGGCTCTCGCGCAACGGCTCGTTCGTCAACGGCGAGCGCGTCGACGGGCGCCGGCGCCTGCGCGACGGCGACGTCCTGCGCATCGGGCGCACGACGCTCGCCTTCCGCGTCCCCGAGACGGCCGACTCGCGCCCGACCGTGGCCGCCACCGGGGGCACGAGCGCGCCTCCGCAGCTCACCCCGACCCAGCGGCGCATCCTGCTGGCCCTGTGCCGCCCCTACAAGCACGGCGAGTTCGCCGCGCCCGCCACCAACGGTCAGATCGCCGCCGAGGTCTTCCTGTCGGTCGACGCCGTCAAGGCGCACCTGCGCGCGCTCTTCCAGGCGTTCGGCCTCGACCAGCTGCCGCAGAACCAGAAGCGCGCGGCCCTGGCCATCCGGGCCCTACAGGAAGGGATCGTCTCCCGGCGCGAGCTCTAGCGCCGAGCGCAGCGCGCGGGCGTCGATCCCCTCGACGCGCACGACCTTGTCGCGCGCGGCGGCGCCCCGCACGACCGACACGCGCGAGCGCGGCACGCCGGCGCGCTCGGCCAGCAGGGCGCAGACCGCGGCGTTCGCCTTGCCCTCGACGGGCGGCGCGGCGACGCGGACGACGAGCGCCCCGGCCCGCATCCCCGCCAGCTCGGACCGCCGGGCGCGCGGGAGCACGCGCACCCGGACGTCGGTCATCAGAACGTCACCTTCTGGGCGACGCCGGCGCCCGTCGCGATGACCCACAGCGTGCGCCCGCTGAGCGCGAGCTTGAACGGGTTGATCGCGGTCGGCAACGGCTCGCCGACGGGCCGCTGGCTGCGCGGATCGACGCGGGCGATCTTCGACTCGTCGTAGCCCGAGGCCCACACGGCGAAGCGGTTGACCGCCACGCTGCGCGGCCGCAGCCCGACGCCGACGGTGGTCGCGGTGTTCGTGGCCGGGTCGATGCGCGAGAGCGTGTCGTCGCCCTCGTTGGCGACCCACACGAAGCCCCCGCCGACGTCGACGCCGCTCGGGTCCCGGCCGACCTGGATGACGCGCTGGCGGCCGGTGCGGGTGTCGACGCGCGTGACGGTCGAGCGGAAGCGGTTGGTCACCCACACCGCGCCCTCGCCCAGCGCGAGGCTCTGCACGCCGTAGGCGATGGGGACGGTGTTCAGCAGCGCGCCGGTGCGCGGGTCGAGCTTGAGCAGCAGCTGCGTGCGCGCGCCGGACCGCGCGCCGGTCCGGCTGCCCACCCAGACGGCGCCGCGCGTCACCGCGATGGCCACCGGCCGGCCGGCCACGGCGAACGGCTGCCCGGCGGGCCGGTGCGTGCGCACGCTGACGCGCGCGACGGTCTGGCGCTCCTGGTTGGCGATCCAGACGAGGCCGCGCCCCACGGCCATCTCGGTCGTGCCGCGCGCCACGGGCGTCGTGCCGCGCGGCTCGCCGGTGTCGGCGTCGAGGCGCTGCAGCCTGGTGTCCGGGAAGCCCGCGACCCACACCTGGCCGCCCGCGATGGCGAGCGCGTTGGGCCGGCTGACGACGGGCACCGCCTCGCCCACGCGCCCGGCGACGGCGCCAGAGGGCGTGGCGCTCGTCGTCGCGGGCGGATGTTCGGATCCGCCGTCGCCGCCCCCGGCGGCCACGACGATCGCCGCCACCGCGACCGCCGCGACGCCGAGCGCCGCCAGTGCGATGACCGCGCCACGGCGCCGGCGCGGCCGCTCGCGTGGCGTGGCGGGCACGGCCGCCGTCGGCGCGGTGACCGACCCCGGGCTCAGGACCGTCTGCTCCTCGGCGCCGGCGGCGGGCGCGGCCGGTCCGCGGGCGACCTGGCGCTCGGGCTCGTCGGCCACCGGCACCCCGGCGGCGGCCAGCGCCGCCCGCCCCAGGTCCCCGGCCGACGGGTACCGGTGGGCCGGGTCCTTGGCCAGCGCGCGGCGGATCACCGGGTCGAAGGCCGTCGGCGCGCCGGGGCCGACGCGCGGCGGCTCCTCGTGCAGGTGGCGCCAGAGGATCGCCTCGTCGGTGTCCGCCTTGAAGGGCGGCGCGCCGGTCAGCGCGTTGAAGAGGACCGAGCCGAGCGCGTAGACGTCGGCGCGGGCGTCCACCCGCTCGCCGCGGATCTGCTCGGGAGCCACGTAGCCCAGCGTCCCGACCCAGCCGCCCGGCCGGCTGACCTGCGTCGCCCCCTCGCCGACCCGCTTGATGAGCCCGAAGTCGGTCAGGTACGCGTGGTCGGTCGGCGTCAGCAGGATGTTGGCCGGCTTGACGTCGCGGTGGACGAGGCCGCGCGCGTGGGCGGCGTCGAGCGCGTCGGCGACCTGGGCGACGATCCGGGCCGCCCGCCGGGGCTCCAGCGGCCCCTCGCGGCGCAGCAGCGCCCGCAGGTCCTCGCCGTCCACGAAGCGCATCGAGATATACAGGACGTCCTGCTCCTCGCCGGCCGAGAAGATCGGGATGACGTTGGGGTGCTCGATCGACGCCGCGGCGCGCGACTCGCGCACGAAGCGCGCGCGGAACTCCGGATCGCCCGCCAGCGCGGGGGCGATCAGCTTGAGCGCGATCCGGCGGTCGAGCGCCAGCTCGGTCGCCAGATAGACGACGCCCATGCCGCCGCGGCCGGCGATCGCCTCGATGCGATGGCCCGCGAAGACGTCGCCGGGGGTGAGGTCGGCCATAGCAGAGCGTTCTAGCGGCTACGTCGGTCGCCGGACCTCAAGCCCTCCGCCGCGATGTCCGATCACCCGGAAACATGACTCGACTCCGCCTCCTGCTCTCACTGGCCGTGCTCGGGCTGCTCGCACCCGCCACGGCGCACGCCGCCCCCGAGGCCGGCATCAACCTCGCGCTGCCCTTCACGGCGGCCGACCTGCAGAACGTCAGGGACTCGGGCGCCAAGACCGCCCGGTTCTTCATGTTCACGACGAACACGCCGAGCGACTTCGACGGACCCGTGGCCGAGCTGGCCGCCATCGGCGTCAAGCCGGTCTTCGTCGTCGCCGGCGATCCGCTCAACCCGCCGACGAGCGCCGCCGCGGTCGCCCAGTACGCCGGCTTCCTCGGGCAGGCCGCCGCCCACTTCAAGGGCCGCGTGGCCGGCTGGGAGGTCTGGAACGAGGAGGACGCGCCCAAGTGGTGGGCGGGGATGCCCGCGCTCGACGAGGACCACCCCAACCGCGACGCCTCGCAGTACGTCCCGCTGCTGAAGGCCGCCTACCCGGCGGTCAAGGCGGCCGACCCCGGCGTGCCGGTCGTCGTCGGCGGCCTGACCGGCAACGACTACAAGTTCGTCCAGAGCATCTACGACCACGGCGGGGCCGGCTCGTTCGACGTCGTCGCCACGCACACCGACACCGGCTGCGCGATCAGCTCGCCCTACGGCTACTTCCGCGACACCCCCGGCGGCCCGATCAGCCAGTGGTCGTTCTTGGGCTACCGCTCGGTGCACGACGTCATGGAGGCGCACGGCGACGGCGCCAAGGCCATCTGGCTGACCGAGATGGGCTGGGCGTCCTACACCGGCACCTGCCAGGTGGGCAAGTGGGCGGGCCAGAAGGCCGCCGGCGTGAGCGAAGCCGACCAGGCCAAGTTCACGACGCAGTCCTTCCACTGCATGAGCCAGGACCCGTACGTCGCCAAGGCGCTGCTCTTCACGCTCAACGACGCCAACGAGAAGGACCCGATGTTCGGGACCTACGGCGCCGTGCGCACGACCGGTGACCACAAGCCGCTGTTCGGCGCCTTCCAGGCGTTCACGCAGCGCGGCGACACGCTCCCGGCGAGCGAGGCGTGCGGCGACTTCCAGGCGCCGGACATCACGATCGAGGCGCCGACCCAGGGCGCGGTCTTCGCGGGGCCGCTGACGCTGAAGGCGAGCGCGACCGACGCCTCGGGCGTGCCGCGCATCTCGTTCTTCGCCGACGACCAGAAGGACGAGATCCGCAACTTCACCAGCAAGGACGCCCCGGCCACCCTGCAGGGGGCCATGGACTGGATGGGCGCCAAGCAGCTCCCGGTCGGCGAGCACAAGATCACCGTGGTCGCCCTCGACCCGATGGGCAACCAGTCGACGAAGTCGGTCACGGTGACCAAGGTCGACCCGAGCAGGATGCCGGCGATCAAGACCGCCCTGAAGCTCAAGCTGTCGGGCAGCGGCGTCAAGCGCACGCTGCGCATCCAGATCAAGCCGGCGGGGCAGGGCCTGACCAGGGTGCTGGGCAAGCTCAAGGTCGTCTTCCAGAAGAAGGTCAAGGGCCGCTGGAAGACCGCCCACAAGTACGGCGCGATGGCCAAGGGCTACGACAAGCGCTCCAAGGCCTTCAAGGTCAAGCTCGCCAAGGCCCAGTGGCGGGTCCTGGTCACCTACGGCGGCTCGCCGGGCTACGCCAAGGCGACGTCGTCGCTGAAGTTCAAGGTCCGGTAGCGCCCACGGAGGGCGAGCAGCTCGTCGTGCGTGCCGCGCTCGACGATCTCGCCCCCGTCGAGGACGACGATCTGATCCGCGTCGCGCACCGTCGAGAGGCGGTGCGCGATCGCGATCGTCGTCCGGCCCGCCGACAGGTCGTCGAGCGC
>DASXRF010000457.1:0-6715 GCA_036506755.1 Solirubrobacteraceae bacterium
GACGCCGTGCGGCTCGTCCAGCGGCTGGTCTCTTGACGCAGGTCGTCGTCACCGGCCGCGGCGTCGTCACGTCGCTGGGCGACGGCGCCGAGACGTTCCTCGACGCGCTGTTCGAGCGCCGCTCGGGGATCGAGGACGGCGTCGGCCCGTGCGCGGTCTTCGACGTCGAGCGCTACCTGAGCCCGCGCGAGGCCCGGCGCATCGACCGCTTCGCCCACTTCGCCATCGGCGCAGCCGACCAGGCGTGGGCCGAGGCGGGGCTCGGCGACGCCGCCGACGGCCGCGTGGGGGTGGTCGTCGGCACCGGCGTCGGCGGCCTGGACACGCTCGAGCGCGAGGTCCGCAACTTCCTCGAGGGCGGTCCGCGCGAGGTCTCCCCGCACTTCGTGCCGATGATGATGCCCAATGCGGCCGCCGGGCTGATCGCCATGCGGCTGGGCCTCCACGGCCCCGGGTTCTGCGTCTCGAGCGCGTGCGCGACCGGCGCCCACGCGCTCGGCGAGGCCAAGCGGATGATCGAGCGCGGGGACGCCGACGTCGTGGTCGCCGGCGGGGCCGAGTCCGCGCTGTGCGGCACCTCGCGCGCCGCGTTCGCGCGCATGGGGGCGACGTCGCGCGAGGGCGTCTCGCGGCCGTTCGACGCCCGGCGCGACGGCTTCGTCATGGGGGAGGGGGCGGGCGTGCTCGTCCTCGAGCGCGCCGACCACGCCCGGGCGCGCGGCGCCCGCGTCCACGGCGTGCTCGCCGGCTACGGCGCCTCCAACGACGCCTTCCACATCACCCAGCCCGACGAGGACGGCCGCGGCGCTGTGCGGGCCATGCGCGCCGCGCTGGCCGACGCGGGCGCGCGGCCCGGCGACGTCGGGCACGTCAACGCGCACGGGACCAGCACGCCGTTCAACGATCGCATCGAGGTCGCGGCGCTGCGGGAGGTCTTCGGCGGCGACCCGCCGCCGACGACCGCGACGAAGTCGGCCATCGGGCACCTGCTCGGCGCCGCCGGCGCGGTCGAGGCCGTCGCCGCGCTCGGCGCGCTCGCGCGCGGGGCCCTGCCGCCGACGCTCAACTTCGAGCACCCCGACCCCGAGTGCGACGTCGACTGCGTCCCGGACGGCCCGCGCGAGGCGCCGGGCCTGAAGGCCGTGCTGTCGAACTCGTTCGGGTTCGGCGGCCAGAACGCGTCGCTCGTGCTGGCGGCCGCCTAGACCGATGGCCGCGGAGCCGGCGATCACCGTCCCGGAGGCGCGCCTCGAGGCGTTCGTCGACACGGCGAGCTTCCGCCCGCTGCGCTCGCTCGTCGGCGACGGGGTGGTCGCCGGCAGCGGCACGGTCGACGCCCAGCCGGTGTTCTGCTGGGCGCAGGACGGCGCGCACCGCGGCGGCTCGCTCGGCGTGGCCGGCGGCGAGACGATTGCCCGCGTCCTGGCGCTCGCCGACCGTGCGGGCGCGCCGGTGGTCGGCTTTCCCGAGTCGGGAGGCGCGCGCGTGCAGGAGGGCGTCGGCGCGCTGAGCGCGTACGCGGCGATGTTCCGCGCCCTGGCCAACGCGCGCACGGCGCAGCTGTCGGTCGTCACCGGGGCGTGCGCGGGCGGCGCCGCCTACGCCTGCGCGCTCGGCGACCTGACCATCGCCGCCGGGCCCGACGCGCGCCTGTTCCTCACCGGGCCGAGCGTCGTGCGCGAGGTCACCCGCGAGGACGTGGACGCCCAGGCGCTCGGCGGCCCGCGCGTGCAGGCGGCCAACGGCGTCGTGCACCTGCAGGCCCGCGACGAGCTCGAGGCGGCCCGGCTCGCCCGCCGCGCGCTCGGCTACCTGACCGGGCGAGCGGTCGCGCCGCGGCCGCCGGTGCCCGGCGACCCCGGGGCCGTCCTGCCCGCCTCTCCGCGCGAGGTCTACGACGTGCGCGACGTCGCCGCGCGGATCGTCGACGCCGGCGAGCAGCTCGAGCTCGCCCCGCGCTGGGCGCGCAACCTGGTCACCGCGCTGGCGCGCGTGGAGGGTCGCCCGGTCGGGGTGATCGCCTCGCAGCCGCGCCACCTCGGCGGCACGCTGGACGTCCACGCCGCCCAGAAGGGCGCCTGGTTCGTGCAGCTGTGCGACCGCCTGCGCCTGCCGCTGGTCGTCCTGGTCGACACGCCCGGCTTCCTGCCCGGCACCGCCCAGGAGCGCGCCGGGGTCATCCGGCACGGCGCCGGGCTGCTGCGCGCGTTCGCGACGGCGTCCGTTCCGCGCGTCACCCTTACCCTCCGCCAGTCCTATGGGGGAGGGCACATCGTCATGAACTCGCGCGACCTCGGCGCCGATCTCACGCTCGCGTGGTCCGGCGGCCGCATGGGCGTCATGGGCGCCCACCAGGCGATCGAGGTCGTCGGGCGGCGCGCGCTGGCCGCCGGCGCCGATCGCGCCGAGCTCGAATCCGCCTATGAATCCGAGCAGCTCGATGTAACCGTTGCCGCCCGCGGCGGTTGGGTGGACGAAGTGATCGACCCGCAGTTGTCACGCGACCGCATCGCCGCGGCCCTGGAGGCGCTCGACCCCGGCCAGCGGCGCGTCGCCCGCACGCCCAGAGCCGGGGACCCCCGCACTCGGGTGGCGCCATGAGCGCCGCGGCGGCACGCAAGCTGCGCCCACGCAACGCGACCGAGGACGCGATCCTCGCCGCCGCCCGCGAGGCGATGGTCGAGGACGGCTACGAGAAGCTGACCATCGACGGCATCGCGCGGCGCGCCTTCACCTCGCGCACCAACGTCTACTTCTACTTCAAGAACAAGCGCGGCGTGGTCGACCGGCTCGTCCAGCAGACGTTCGCCGAGATGCTCGTCGCCGGCGCCCCGTACCTCGACGGCGAGGGCGACCCGCGCCACGAGCTGCGCAAGGCGCTCGGGCGCGTCGTCCTCGTCGTCAACCGCAACGCGGACATCCTGCTGCTGGTGGCGCGCCTGTCGGGCGCCCAGCAGGCGCTGCCGCCCGAGTGGGAGCCCTACATCCGGCGCTTCGTCCGCGCCGCCGAGGGGCGCATCCGCCGCGACCAGGAGCGCGGCGTCGCGCCGAGCGACATCCCGCCCGGCATCGCCGCCCAGGCGCTGTGCTCGATGGTCGAGCGCCACGTCATCCTCGAGGTCGTCCGCCAGGGCCACAGCGTGACCGAGTCGGTGCGCGTGCTCAGCGAGCTGTGGTACCGAGCGGTGTATCTCGCGCCGCCGCGCGCGCCTGCGCACCGTTGAGCGGCGCGCCCATCGCGTGATAGCCGCCGTCGACGTGCACGATCTCGCCGGTCACGGCGCGTGAGCGCTCGCTGAGCAGCCACAGGCACGCCTCGGCGACCGCCGCCGGGTCGCCGGTGTCCCAGCCGAGCGGCGCCTGGCGCTCCCACGCGCCGGCCAGCTCGTCGAAGCCGGGGATCGCGTTGGCCGCCATGGTGCGCAGCGGCCCGGCCGAGACGAGGTTGGCGCGGATCCCGCGCGCGCCGAGGTCGCGGGCCAGGTAGCGGTTGATCGACTCCAGCGCCGCCTTGGCGACCCCGGCGAAGTCGTAGGCCGGCCAGGCGACCGAGGCGTCGAAGTCCAGCGCCACGAGCGCGGGCCGGTCGCCGCGCTCGAGCAGCGGCAGCAGCGCCTCGGCCAGCGCCTTGTAGGAGAACGCCGTCGTCCGGAAGGCGCGCTCGGCCGACGCCGCGGGCGTGGCCAGGAAGCCCCCGCCGAGCGCGTCCGGCGGCGCGTAGGCGATCGCGTGCAGGACGCCGTCGAGGGCGCCCCAGCGCCCGTCGAGGGCGTCACGCAGCGCGCTGAGCTGGTCCGGGTCGTCGACGTCGAGCTCGAGGACGTCGGCGGCCTGGGGGAGCCGCAGCGCCATCCGCTGGGTGAGACGCAGCGAGCGCCCGAACCCGGTGAGGACGACCTCGGCGCCCTCGCGCTGGGCGCCCTCGGCCACGGCGAAGGCGATCGAGCGGTCGGTGAGCACGCCCGTCACGAGCAGGCGCCGGCCGGCGAGCAGGGACATCGCCGGACCCTATGCCGCGCGCGCCGGACGGTGACACCGGATTCGACGCCGCCGCGCGATTCGTCGATCAAGGAGCCAACTTGCGCTTTTCCGCTGCGTTGGCACACGAGTGGAGGCAGGGGGGACGAGGGAGGCCGCCGCGCGGCGGGCCCGGCGCTGCGCGCTGCACCTGGCGATCGCCTCGGGCGGCGAGCTGCGCGAGCACGCGCGCCGCGTCGCCCGCCTCGCCCTCGCCCTCGCCGACGGCCTGGGCCTCGACGACGAGATGCGCCTCGAGGTCGAGCTGACCGCGCTGCTGCACGACATCGGCAAGTCCGCGCTGCCCATGCGCGTCCTGGCCAAGCCGGCGCCGCTCGACGAGGAGGAGTGGGCGCTGATGCGCATCCACACGATCGAGGGCGAGCGGATGGCGGTCGAGGCCGGCTTCGACGAGCGGCTGGCGCGGCTCGTCCGGGCCACGCACGAGCGCTGGGACGGCGAGGGCTACCCCGACGGGATCGCCGAGCGGGCGATCCCGCTGGCCTCGCGGATCGTCTTCTGCGCCGACGCCTTCGACGCGATGACCAACGCGCGGCCCTACCGCGGGCCGATGCCCGCGCGGCTGGCGTGCGGCGAGCTGCGCCGCGGCGCCGGGACGCAGTTCGACCCCCTCATCGCGGGGCGGCTGGCCGCCACCGTCGAGCGCCTCGAAGGCCGCTTCCGGCGAACTCCGCGCGATCGCGATCCCCGATCCGTCTTTCTTCGATGATGCACCGTTTTCTTGCCGCAAGAGGCGCCTCGGCGCCACGTTGGGAGTCGGTATGAGCCCGCACGGAAGCCTGTCCCACGAGACAACGGGCGCGCTCGAGCCGCACATCTGCCGCGTCTGCCGGCGGCCGTTCGTGCTCCCGCTGTCCGTCGTGCCGCTGCGCACCTACGACGGCTACGTCGTCGAGCTGCGCTGCACGAACTGCGAGGACTCGACGGTCGCCCTGCTGCGCCAGGAGCAGCTGGAGCGCCTCGACCGCGAGCTGGACCGCCAGACGGGCTGGATCCGCCACCAGCTGGCCGAGATGCACCTCGCCGACGAGCTCGAGCGCGTCGACCGCTTCGCCGCCGCGCTGCACGCGGGGCACGTGTTACCCGAGGACTTCTGAGACCCGGCAGAGGCGGTTCCCGGCCATGCCGGCGGGTACCACACCCCCATGGCCGGCGACCGCCTCAGTCCCCTCGACGCGACGTTCCTCCACGTCGAGGACGCAGCGTCACACATGCACGTCGCCTGCGCGCTGCTCTTCGACGGGGACCCGCCCGCCTACGCGGACCTTCTCGAGCACGTCGCCGCCCGCCTGCACCTCGTCCCGCGCTACCGCCAGCGGCTGGCCACCGTGCCGTTCGACCAGGGGCGCCCCAAGTGGGTCGACGACGAGCACTTCGACCTGCGCTACCACGTGCGCGCCACGGGCCTGCCCTCGCCGGGCGGCGAGTACGAGCTGCAGGTGCTCTGCGGGCGCGTGTTCTCCCAGCAGCTGCGCCGCGACCGGCCGCTGTGGGAGATGTGGCTCGTCGAGGGACTCGAGGGCGGGCGCTTCGCGATCCTCTCCAAGACCCACCACGCGCTGGTCGACGGCATCTCCGGCCTCGACATCCTGAGCGTCCTCTTCGCCCCCGACGAGCAGGCGACGGGCGAGCAGGCGCCGTGGACGCCGCGCCCGGCGCCGTCCGGCGTGTCGCTGCTCGCCGAGGCGCTGGTCGAGCGCGCGACGCGCCCGTTCGAGATCGTCCGCGGGGTGCGCGCGCTGCTGCGCGGCCCGCGCCAGGCGGCCTCGCGCGTGGTCGAGACGGCGGTCGGCGTCGGCGCCATGGCCTGGGCCGGCCTGCAGCCCGCGCCGCCGAGCCCCTACAACGCCGAGGTCGTCGGCCCCGACCGGCGGTTCACCTGGCTGCGCGCCTCGCTGGACGACGTCAAGGCGATCAAGAACGCGCTCGGCGGGACGGTCAACGACGTCGTGCTCGCGGTCGTCGCGGGTGCGCTGCGCCGGCACATGCTGCGCCGCGGGGAGGACGTCAGCGGCCTCGAGCTCAAGGCGTTCGTGCCGGTCAGCGTCCGCCGCGAGGATCAGCGTGGCGCCGGGACGCTGGGCAACCAGGTCGCGGGCATGATCGCGCCGCTGCCCGTCGGCTGCGCCGAGCCGCCGCGCTGCCTGGCCGAGATCTCCGGCGCGCTGCGCGGGCTCAAGGAGTCCGGCCAGGCGGTCGGGGCCCAGGCGCTGACCGAGCTGACCGGCTTCGCGCCGCCGAACGTCATCGACCAGGCCGCGCGGCTGGCGACCCGGCAGCGGTTCGTCAACCTCGTCGTCACCAACGTTCCCGGGCCGCAGTTCCCGCTGTCGTTCGCCGGCCGCGAGCTGACCGACATCTTCCCGATGGTCCCGCTGGGCCGGAACCTCACCTTCGGCGTGGCCATCGTCTCCTACAACGGGACGATGAACTTCGGGCTGGTGGGCGACTTCAACGCGATGTACGACCTCGACGCGTTCCCGGGCGACTTCGCGGCCGCGCTCGAGGCGCTCGCCGACGCGGCCGGCGTCGCGCTCACCCGCCGGCCCGAGCCCGCGCTGTTGTAGTCGACCCGTGCGCGAGCCACACGGATTCCGGCCGCCGCCGCGCACCGTCTGACGCCATCCGTCGGTCCCCGACGTAGTGCCGCGTCAGCCAACCTTCGCCCCGTTCGGCG
>DASXRF010000458.1:0-5210 GCA_036506755.1 Solirubrobacteraceae bacterium
CAGTGGCGGAGCCACGGGTTGGTCCGGACGGCGGACGTCCGGCGCCGCAAGACGGTACCCAGCGGGCGTGGGGGTCGTGGTAGGGGCCATCTAGCTTCGGAAGCCTACGGTCGGCTTGAGCAGCCCGCCCTCGCGGGGCTCGGCCACCGCGACCGGCCCGGCCTCGTCGGCGAGGAGCACCGCGCCGGTCGCCTCGGCCTCGATCGCCCGCCCGTGGGCCGCGCGGCGCGCCGCCTCGCCCTCGACCGCGACGACCGGCATCACGCGCGCCAGCGCCTCCCCGAGCGGCACGACGCGCTCGAGGTCGGCGTCCTCGACGCGGAACGGGCCGATCGCCGTCCGGCGCAGCTCCTCGCAGTACGCGTCGCCGAGGTCCGCGATCAGCGAGCGCACGTAGGTCCCCGACGAGCACTCGATCGCGAAGGCGGCGCGGTCGCCCTCGCGCCAGAGCTGCTCGAAGCGCGTCACGGTGACCTCGCGCTCGGGCAGCTCGACCGCCTCGCCGCGGCGGGCCCGCCGGTAGGCGCGCTCGCCCGCCACCTTGACCGCGCTGTAGGCCGGCGGGCGCTGGCGCAGCCGGCCCGTCGGCAGCTCGAGGCGCTCGGGCGGCAGCACGCCGGTTCGGACGATCTCGCCCTCCGGGTCGCCGGTGCTCGACACCGCCCCCAGGCGCGCCACGGCGACGTAGGACTTGGGCAGCGCCATGAGGAAGCGCTGCACGCGCGTCGCGCGCCCGACGAGCACGAGCAGCAGTCCGGTGGCGAACGGGTCGAGCGTCCCCGCGTGGCCGATGCGTCTTCGCCCCAGCGAGCGGCGGACCCGCGCGACGACGTCGTGCGAGGTCGCGCCGGGGGGCTTGTCGGCGAGGATGAGGCCGTCCACGTCAGATGGCGGCCGCCATCAGGGCGGCGGCGCCGGGCGCGTGCCCGAAGAACAGCGACGGCTCGGCGAGCTCGACCTCGAGCACGGCGCCGCCGAGGAGGTCCACGCGCGCGTACAGCAGCGTGCCGAACCGCTCGCTGACCCAGGCCATGACGCGATCGGCCACCGCGCGCTCGGCCGCCGACGGCTCGGCCGCGGAGATCTCCTCGGTCACGTAGAGGCCGCTCTCGTCGCGCTCGGCGCGGCCCGCGAGCATGGGCCCCTTGCGGATCGCGTGCGAGTAGGCGCCGGCGAGATACATCAGCGCGGTCTCGGCGGCGTCGAGGTAGGGCTGGACGAGCGCGGCGCGCCCGTCGCGGTGCAGGCGCGCCACGTGATCGGCGGCCGCGCGCCGGTCGTCGTGGCGCGCGGCGTCGATCGACCCGGCGCCGACCGCCGGCTTGACGACCACCGGCGGGGCGGGGAGCGGCTCGCCGGGCGCGGCGAAGGCGGTCTCGACGACCGGCAGTCCGGCGTCGGCGAGCTCGGCCAGGTAGCGCTTGTCGGTGCTCCAGCGCAGCACGCCGGCCGGGTTGCGCAGGCGGTCGCCGAGCGCCTCGGCCCAGGCGAGGAACCGCTCGCGCCGGCCGACGTAGTCCCACGTGCTGCGCACGACGACGAGCTCGAAGGCGTCCCAGTCGACCGCCGGGTCGTCCCACACCGCGGCCTCGGCCCGGCCGCCGAGCGCCGCGGCGAGGAGGTGGTCGTCGGGGTCGAGGCCGGGAAGCGCCGCGCACGTGGCGAGCGCGATCGGGGCGGAGCGTCCCATCAGGACGTCGCGACCGCGCTCGCCACGCCGGGGCAGAGCGCGATCAGGCCGTCAGGCAAGCTGCTCGGCGATCGCCGCGCGCAGGAAGCGCACGAGCTCGGCGTCGCCGAGCTGCGTGGTGAAGCCGGCCGCTCGGCGGTGGCCGCCGCCGCCCTGCGCCCTGGCGATGCGCGAGACGTCGACGTCGTCGTCGGTCGCGCGCAGCGAGACCTTGCGCTCGTCGGCGCGGCCCGGCCCGAGGCGATCGCGGATGAGCGCGGCGACCTTGGTGCCCTCGACCGCGCGCAGATGGTCGATGACGCCCTCGGAGTAGCTCTCCATCGAGCCGGTCTCGGCGAAGTCGGGGGCCGAGAGCCACGACAGCGTGAGCCGGCCGTCGTCGAAGCACTGGACGTTCTCGAGCGCGCGCGCGAGCAGCCGCAGCTTGGCGAACGGCATCCCCTCGTAGAGATGGCGGTAGATGCGGTGGGTGTCGACGCCCGCATCGATCAGGTCGGCCGCCATGACGTGCGCGCGGCTGCCGGTGTTGTCGTACATGAACCGGCCGGTATCGGTGACCAGGCCGACGTAGAGCGCGTCGGCGACGTCGCCCTGCGCGCGCAGCCCGAGCGCGCCCATGAGATCCCAGATGATCTGGGCCGTGCACGACGCGGCATCGTCGACGTGGTTGACCGTCCCGAACCGCGTGTTGTCGTGGTGGTGGTCGATGTTGAGGACGTGCGCGCCGTCGGACTCGGCGCCGGCGACCGGGTTGCGCTCGACGTTGCCGCAGTCGAGGAAGACCAGCGTGCGCTCGTCGAGGTCGTCGGGCAGCTCGGTGACCAGGCCCTCGAGCGGCAGGAAGGCGTACTCGTAGGGCAGCGGCAGCTCGCTCGGGGGCAGGAACATGACGACGTCCTTGCCCAGCTCGGCGAGCGCGCCGCGCATCGCGATCAGCGAGCCGAGCGCGTCGCCGTCGGGGCCCTCGTGGGTGACGAGCAGGAAGCGCTCGGCGCCCTCGATCTCCTCGAGGACCTGCTCGCGGCTCGCGGTCGTGGTCGACACGCTCACCCCTTCGGCCCCTCGGCGTCGAGCAGCTCCTCCAGGCGGAAGGCGCGGTCAGCGGTGTCGTCGAGCACGAAGTCCAGCTCGGGGGTGTTCTTCAGCCGAAGCTCGCCGGCGACCCGGCGCTGGAGGTAGCCGTGCGCCGAGCGCAGCCCCTCGAGCGAGGCCTCGCGCTCGGCCGGCGTGCCGAGGATGCTCACGTAGACGCGGGCGTGTCGCAGGTCCGCAGATGTCTTGACGCCGGTCACTGTTACGAATCCAACGCGGGGATCCTTGAGATCTTGCGCCACGGCGTCGCCAACGACGTGGCGGACCGCCGCGTCGACACGGCGCATCCGTTCCCCCCCGGTCATCCTAGACCTCCGAGGTCTTCAGCGGAGACCTGCAAGCGGCGGACCACGGCACCGTCGGGGAAGCGGTCGATCACGAAGCGCTCGACGCGGTCGGCGGCGCGCTGCAGCTCGTGCGCCGATCCGCTGGTCAGCGCGACCGAGAGCGTGGAGCGCTGCCACGTGTCCTGGCCCCCCACCTCGGCGACCGCGGCGCCCAGGCGCCCGTGCAGCTGCGCCTTCACCGACGCGACGTCCTTGCGCTTGGCCTTGAGCGACGCGGCGTCGGGGAAGTGCAGGTCGACCAGCAGGAGCGCGACGTAGGCGTCGGTCACCCGCTAGGCGAGCTCGCGCTCCACCTGCCGCGTCTGGAAGACCTCCATCGCGTCGCCCTCCTTGATGTCCTGGAAGTTGCGCAGCACGATGCCGCACTCGAAGCCCGCGGCGACCTCACGCACGTCCTCGTTGAAGCGCCGCAGCGACTCGATCTCGCCGGTGTAGACGACCGTGCCGTCGCGGACGAGGCGCACCTTCGCGCCGCGGCGCACGGTGCCGTCGGTGACGTAGGAGCCGGCAATCGTGCCGATGCGCGAGGCGCGGAAGATCTGGCGCACCTCGACGGTGCCGACCGTCTCCTCGATCTCCTCGGGCTCGAGCAGGCCCTCCATCGCCGCCCGCAGCTCCTCGAGGACGCGGTAGATGACCGAGTAGCTGCGGATCTCGACGCCCTCGCGCTCGGCGATCGCGGCCGCGGCGCCGACCGGGCGCACGTTGAAGCCGATGACCACGGCGTCGGAGGCGGCGGCGAGCATGACGTCGGACTCGGTGATGCCGCCGACGCCGCGGTGGAGGACGTTGACCGTCACCTCCTGCTGCGGCAGCTTGGCGATCTCGTCCTCGAGCGCCTCGACCGAGCCGGCCACGTCGCCCTTGATGACCAGCGCCAGCTCCTTGAGCTCGCCCTCCTTGGCCCGCTTGAAGACGTCCTCCAGCGAGACCTTGCGACCCGAGCGGCGCGCGAGCGCCTCGCTCTTCAGCCGCTGGGCGCGCTCGGTGGCCAGCTGGCGGGCGCGGCGGTCGTTCTCGACGACGTGGACGAACTCGCCGGCCTCGGGGACGCCGTCGAAGCCGAGGACCTCGACGGGGTCGCCGGGCTTGGCCTCCTTCACGCGCTCGCCCTTGAAGTCGCTCATCGCGCGCACGCGGCCCCAGTGCGAGCCGGCGACGACCGCGTCGCCGACGTGCAGGGTGCCGCGCTGGATGAGGATGGTCACGACCGGGCCGCGGCCCGGATCGAGCTTGGACTCGATGACCACGCCCGAGGCCTCGGCCTCGGGGTTGGCCTTGATCTCCTGCAGGTCGGCGACGACCTGGATCGTCTCCAGCAGATCCTCGAGGCCCTGCTTGGTCTTGGCCGACACGTCGACGAACTCGATGTCGCCGCCCCATTCCGACGGGTTCAGGCCGCGCTGGGCCATCTCCGTGCGCGTGCGCAGCGGGTCGGCGCCCTCCTTGTCGATCTTGTTGACCGCGACGAGCATCGGGACCTCGGCCGCCTTGGCGTGATCGATGGCCTCCTCGGTCTGCGGCTTCACGCCGTCGTCGGCGGCGACGACGATGACCGCGATGTCGGCGGTCTTGGAGCCGCGGGCGCGCATCGCGGTGAACGCCTCGTGGCCCGGGGTGTCCAGGAACGTGATCGTGTTGCCGTCGTGCTGGGCCTGGTAGGCGCCGATGTGCTGGGTGATGCCTCCGGCCTCGCCCGCGGCGACCTGCGTCTGGCGGATCGCGTCGAGCAGCGAGGTCTTGCCGTGGTCGACGTGGCCCATGATCGTCACGACCGGCGGGCGCGGCTGGAGCTTGTCCTCGGGGTCGGTGAACTCGGGCTCCGCGTCGACGTCGTCGGCCGCGTGGACGATCTCGATGTCCTTGTCGAACTCGTCGGCGAGGACCTGGATGGCGTCGTCGGAGAGCGTCTGGGTGAGCGTGGCCATCTCGCCCAGGGTCATGAGCTTCTTGATCACCTCGGGCACGGGGACGCCGAGGTACTCGGCGACGTCCTTGACCGTCGAGCCCGAGTTGACGCGGATGACGTCGGCCTTCAGCGACGCGACGTCCTGCGGCGTCGGCTCCGTGTAGGTGCCGCG
>DASXRF010000459.1:0-10792 GCA_036506755.1 Solirubrobacteraceae bacterium
GGACCGTGCTCTGGCCGGTGAGCTTGATGACGTTCTCCACGCTGCGCCGCGCCGCCGCCCGCTGGCTCGCCGGCGCCTTGTCGGCCGCCTTGCGCAGGTCGATCGTCGCGGTGTAGTGCGCCGTCTCGACCCCGCGGACCGTCTCGGTGCCGACCTTCTTGACGTCGCCCGCTCCGCGCAGCTGGTCGAGCTGGGAGGTCGGGTCACTGCCGGCCTGCCCGGCCAGCGCGCCGAGGTCGATGCCCTTGGCCTTGCCGAAGCGCTCGAGATCGAGCTTGAGCCACTGCTTGCCGCCCGGGACCTGGTTGCTCAGCGCCTCGGGGAAGCGCAGGTAGATGACGCGGTTGACGAAGATGGTCTCCATCTCCCCCGCCCCGGGGAGCGTCAGGCGCAAGCGAGCCTTGCGGCCCTTCGTGTCGACGAACCCGTTGCCGCGCAGCGTCTGGCCCTGGACGCGCGTGGTCAGGACCATCCTGGCGCCCCCGGCGGAGGCGGTCTTGTCGGCCGCCCGGGCGACGACGTCGGGGCTGAAGTCGTCGGAGGAGCCGCAGCCGGCGAGGGCGACCACGACCGCCGGCACGGACAGGAACGGCGGTATGCGGCGTCTCAACGCGCCTCCCTTCGGATCATCAGCTTCAGGCCCGACCACGTCTCGTCGACCGCGATGACCTTGACGTCGACCAGGTCGGTGGTGGCGACGGCGAAGTCGCGGATGACGTCCTCGGTGACGTCGGTGGCCACCCCGGAGGCGCGCTTGGGCCAGGCGACCCAGAGCATGCCCGCCGGGTCCAGGCGCTCGCGCAGCCGGGGCAGGTGGCGCTCCAGGTCGCGCCGCTCGGTCGTGAACAGCACGATCGCGTCGAGCGGCGCGCCGCTGGCGCGGCGCAGGACCTGGACGCCGTCGGCGAACAGCTCGGGCGCGTCGGGCGGCCCGTTGACGACCAGCGCCCGCGCGCCCGGCTTGGCGCCGATCTTCTTGGGCAGCGCGGTGCCGCTGTAGCCCGCCATCGGCCTGACCCTACGCCTCGGCCGCGACGTCGGCGATGACCTTCGACAGGCGGCTGCCCGACCAGGCCAGCGGGCTGTCCCCCGGGTCCTCGACGGCCAGCCGGGCGCCGGGGATCGCGGCCGCGTACGCCTCGCCGACGGCGAGCGGGTGCTCGGGATCGGCCTCGTCGCGGTCGGCGACGACCGTGGTCGGGGCGTCGAGCGCCGCGAGCTCGTCGAGCCGCTCGAACGGGCGCGAGCGCGGCACCGCGCGCAGGGCGTCGGCGACGGCGTCGGGGTGCTCGTGGCGGCCGAGGCGCTGGCGCAGGATGGTCAGGACCGTCTCGCGCCAGCGCGGCGGAACCGGCGGCTCGCCGTAGGCGGCGACGAAGCCCTCGACGCCGTCGCGGCGCAGGCCGTCGCTGAGGCGGTCCCAGCGCTCGAGGTCGGGCTCGCCGTCCGGCTCGTAGGCGGGCGTGATGACGACCATCCCCGCGACGCGCTCGGGGTGGTCGAGCGCGAAGCGCAGGAGCGTGTGGGCGCCCATCGAGGCGCCGGCGAGCGTGGCGCGCTCGATGCCGCGCTCGTCGAGCAGGCCGTGCAGGTCGGCCGCGAGATCGGCGTAGGTGTACGCGCTCGGGTCGGGCGCGGGATCCGAGGCGCCGTGGCCGCGGGCGTCGTAGGCCACGACGCGATGGCCCGAGCGCTCGAGCGCGCGCGAGCCCATGACCACGTAGCGCCGGGTCGCCGTCAGCCCGTGCAGCAGCACGACGGGACGGCCTTCGCCGGTGTCGGTGACGCTCAGCACGCGGGCCTATCTTCTACGGCATGGCCATCTTCGACGTCACCGAGAACGAGTTCCAGGCGCGCGTCGTCGACCGCTCGCGCGAGGTGCCGGTCGTCGTCGACTTCTGGGCGGCGTGGTGCGGCCCGTGCCGCCAGCTGACGCCGCTGCTCGAGCGCGAGGCGAGCCGCCACGAGGGCGCGCTGGACCTGGCCAAGGTCGACACGGACGCCAACCCGTACGTCTCGCAGGCGTTCGGCATCCAGGGCATCCCGGCGGTCAAGGCCTTCCGCGACGGGCGCGTGGTCAGCGAGTTCGTGGGCGCGCAGCCGCCCCCCGTGGTCGAGCGCTTCTTCACCGCGCTGGTGCCGAGCGAGGCCGAGACGCTGGCCGCCGCCGGCGACGAGGCGTCGCTGCGGCGCGCGGTCGAGCTCGAGCCGACCCGCGCCGACGCCGCCGTGCCGCTCGCGCGGATCCTGCTGCAGCGCGGCGAGCGCGACGAGGCCGAGCGCGTGCTCGCGCCCATCGTCGGCGACTTCCAGGCCGAGGGGCTCAAGGCGCGGCTGCGCCTCGAGGACGCGGGTGAGCCGGATCTGGCCGAGGCGTTCGCGGCGCTCGACGCCGGCGACGTCGAGCGCGGCATCGACCTGCTGATCGAGGCGCTGCCGAGCGCCGATGGGCGCAAGGACGACATCCGCCAGGTCGTCGTCGCCGTCCTGGACCAGCTCGGCGTCGAGCATCCGCTGGCGCGCGAGACGCGCCGCCGGCTGGCCGCGGCCCTGTACTGAGCGTGGGCGAGGTCGCCGCGATCGCGGTCGCCGCGAAGAAGGGCGAGCTGCCGGCGCCGGTCGAGCGCGTCCGCGCGCATGCGGGGCGCGGGCTCGAGGGCGAGTACCACCTCGCGCCACAGCGCGCGGAGGCGGGCGCGGCGATCACGCTGATCGCCGAGGAGGCGCTGGCCGGCCTGCGCGACGACACCGGCATCGCGCTCACGCACGCCGAGAGCCGGCGCAACGTCCTGACGCGCGGGATCGACCTCAACGCGCTCGTCGGCCGGCGCTTCCGGGTGGGTGAGGTGGAGTGCGAGGGCGTCGAGCTGTGCGAGCCGTGCCTGCGCCTGGCGCGCCTGGTCGACGAGTTCGGCGTGCTGCGCGGTCTGGTGCACCGCGGCGGGCTGCGCGCGGACGTCCTCTGCGACGGCGAGATCGCGGTCGGCGACGCGGTCGAGCCGGCTAGGTGATCCGCACGCGCCCGTGCGGCTCCCCTCCGGTCAGGCAGTACTCGGGCGCCGGGCCGAGGACCATCTGGCGCCGCCAGACGCCCTCCGCCCCGTCCTCGGGCGCGCGCGCCCAGCGCGCGGCCTGCGGCGGCACGGGCTCGCCGTGCACGAGCGCGTAGACGCCGCCCCACCCCTCGGCGGCCCACGCCGCGGCGGCGTCGTGCTCGGCGCGGTGAGCCGGCGCCACCGCGGCCGCGTTGAGCTCGCCGAGCGCCGCCCAGTCCTCGACGAGGTACCAGTCCTCGTAGCCGTCGGCGTGGCGCCAGGGCAGCAGGTGCAGCCGGAAGCAGGCCGAAGGCACGCCGAGCGTCGCGTGGAACGCGCGCAGCCGCGCCTCATAGTCCTCGCGCTCCACGTCCCCGGCCGGGCGGTGCCAGAAGACGTAGGCCAGCATTCCTACGTCGCGGCCCCGGCCAGCGCGTGATCGCGCACGAGCGCCGCCGAGCGCTCGGGCTCCTCCCAGAAGAACAGGTGGCCGATGCCGTCGAGCAGCTCGAGCCGCGCGCCGGGGATCGCCGCGGCGATGAGCTCGGCGTTGGCCGCCGGCAGCATCTCGTCGTCGGTGCCGTGGACGACGAGCGTCGGGACCGCGACCTGGGCCAGCCGCGCGCTGGTGTCGTGGACCTGGCAGGCCTGGAGCTGGGCGATGATCGTCGGCAGGTTGGCCGGCACCTCGAGCGCACGGCGCCGGAACTCGGCGTACTGCTCGTCGTCGGCCGCGAAGCGCCGCGACACGTTGACCTCCCAGCCGACGCGCAGCGCGCGCTCGCGGTCGCCCGAGCTCATGGCCCCGAACAGCCGCTCGCCGACCGCCGGTGCCGTCAGTGCCGAGCCCGCGCCGCCGGCGTACGTGCAGCCGAGCGTGAGCGTCCGCACGCGCTCGGGATGGCGCAGTACGAGCTCCTGGGCGACCATGCCGCCCATCGAGATCCCGACGACGTGCGCGCTCGCCCAGCCAACCTCGTCGAGGACGGCCGCGGCGTCGTCCGCCAGGTCGGCGATCGAGAACGGCGGCTGCGTGCGCCCTGATCGCCCGATGCCGCGGTGGTCGAAGATCACGACGTCGAAGTCGCGCCGCAGCGCGTCGAGGAACGGCTCGCCCCACGTCAGGTGCGTGCCGCTCATCCCCATGATCAGCAGCAGCGGCTCGCCGGCCCCGCTGCGCTCGTAGTACAGCTCGTTGTCACCGACCCGGAACGTGGCCATGGGCCGGACCCTATAACGGCAGGGCGAGCTGGTCGTCGGCGGTGGCGAACGCGGCGACGCGCACGCCGAGCAGCCGCACGGGCCGGGGCGGCGCGTAGGCGCGCAGCAGCTCGACCGCGACGTCGGCGACGCGCTGCGCGTCGTGCGTCGGCTCGGCCTGGGTCCGCGCGCGGGTGACCGTCGTCCAGTCGTCGAGCCGAACCTTGATGGCGATCGTGCGCCCGCGCCGCCCGTGGCGGGCCAGGCCCGCGCACAGCTCGCCGGCCAGCCGGCGCAGGATGCGCTCCTGCTCGGCGCGGTCACCGATGTCGGTGGGGAACGTCGTCTCGCGCGACTCCGAGACCGCCTCGCGCTCGAGGCTGAGCTCAGCGGAGCCGTGGAAGCGCGCGCGGGCGACCAGATCGCGCCCGAGGTTGGGCCCGAAGCGCGCGCGCAGCTTCTCCTCGGGCGTGGCGGCCAGCTCGCCGAGCGTGCGGATGCCGATCGCCTCCAGCCGCTCGACCGTCTTGGGCCCGATGCCGGGGACCAGGCCGGGCGGCGCCGCGGCGAAGCGCGCGCACGCCTCCTCGCGCGACAGCGTCACGAAGCCGCCGGGCTTCTCGGCGTCCGAGGCGACCTTGGCCACGAGCTTGTTCGGGCCGATACCGACCGACGCGCCGAGGCCGGTCCGCTCGCGGATGGCGCCGACGAGCCGGCGCATGGCCGCCCGCGGCGCGACCATCCCGTCGAGGTCGAGGTAGCCCTCGTCGAGGCCGAGTCGCTCGACGAGCTCGACGTGGGCGTGGACGATCTCCCAGACCCGCTCGCTCGCCTCGCGGTAGGAGGCGAAGTCGGGTGCCAGGAAGACGGCGCCGGGGCACAGCCGCCGGGCGCGGGCGGCCGGCATGGCCGATCCGACGCCGAAGCGGCGTGCCTCGTAGCTGGCGGTGGTCACCACCGCGCGCGGCCCCGTCCCGGCCACGACGACCGGGAGGCCGCGCAGCTCGGGACGGCGCTGCAGCTCGACGGACACGTAGAACGCGTCCATGTCGAGGTGGGCGATGGGCGGCATGGCAGCCGCCCATTACTACCGCGTCGTCAGGACGTAGCCGTGGCCCTGGAAGCCAAGGCGCTGCTTCGTCGCCGACGTCAGGTCGAACTCGCGCCCGGCGACGTACGGGCCGCGGTCGACGACCGGCACGCGGACGCTGCGTCCGCGGTAGCGAAGCGTGACCTTCGTGCCGCACGGCAGCGTCTTGTGGGCGACGCCGAGCGTGCCCGTCGTCAGGCTCCCGCCGCAGGCGAGGTGGTGGCCGTAGAAGCCGGGGCCGTACCACGACGCGTAGGCGTGCCGGTAGACGTTCAGGCGCCCGACCGAGCGGCGCGGGCGGGCCTTGGCGGCCACGGCGCGGCCGGCCGACGCGACCTGCGCGCCGGCGACGCGCACGCGCACCTTCCACGAGCCGGGGCGGCGCGCGCGGTAGCGCAGGCGGTAGCGCCCGGCGGCGTCGGTGGCGTCACGCGTCAGCGTGCGCCAGTGGCCGCCGCGGCGCGCCTGCAGCACGACGACGTCACCGCGATGCGCGGGGTGCAGAGCGCCCTGCACGCGGACGACGCGGCCGGCGAGCACGTGGGTGCGCGCCTTCTTGACGGTGATCACGTCCTGGCTGTTCTGGGCCAGCGCCACGGCGGACGTACCCGTGGCGAGGGTGGCGAAGCCCAGCGCGCCGACGGCCATCGGCCGCCGGGCGCGCAGCAGGGGCTGCGGCCTCATGCGAGGTCCTCCTTCGGTTGTGCGGCCGCCTACGAGGTGAGCTGACGGGCTCGCGCTGCACGCGCTACGGCCGCGGTGATGCGGCCGATTCGCCCCGGCGGACAGAGGTCCGCGGTGGTTCCCCCGCTCAGCGCTGTTTCAGGACAGCGCCGACTCGGCGTACGAACTGATGTTCGACAACCTAGTCCGGATCCTTGAGACTCGTGTGCGGTCCCTCACACAGGGACGCGCGGCGTGCCGGCCAGCACGTGGGCCGACAGCGCGGCGTAGGAGATGCGCCGCGGGTGCGTCGGGTCGGCGGCGAGCAGCTCCTGCGCGCGGGCGAGCATCTCGTCGCAGGCGAGCAGGAGGGTCGCCTCGTCACCGTCGGAGCCGCCCGTGGGCACCTGGCAGGCCAGCCGGGCGAGCGCGAGCGCCTCGGTCGGGTCGAAGCGGCGGAAGGCGGACTGGACCGCCGCGCTCGTGTAGGCCACGATGCGCTCGCCCGCCAGCCAGCGGTGGCCGGCCGCGCGCACGCCGGGTGCCGGGCCGGCGTCGATCGGCTCATGCCACGCCAGCAGGCGCTCGGCCTGCGCGCCGGTCATCGCCTGCAGCGCCTCGGGCCCGTGCCCGACCTCCCGCGCGCAGCGCAGCAGGTTCAGCGCGGCGAAGCGGCCGCTGCCGTAGGGCATGTCGCTGCTGTAGAGGATCTGCCCGGGCGGGACGACGGCCATGAGCGCCAGGACGTCGGAGACCTGCCACCACGACGTGTCGAAGTAGATATTGGGCGCCTGGGCGATGACGTGCGAGAGCAGCCCGAGGTCGCTGATGCCGGCGTGCGCGAGGATCAGCCGCGCGCTCGGATCGGCCGCGGCCAGGCGGGTGATCGTCTCGCCCAGCGCGGGGATGCCTCGCCCGGCGTGGAAGAGCACCGGCGCGCGGTGCTCGGCGGCGAAGGCGACGAGCGCCTCGACCTGCGGGTGCGGCAGGGCGAACGCGTCCGAGCGCGGGTGGAGCTTGATGCCGCGCGCGCCGGCCGCGAAGCACCGGCGCGCCTCGCCGACCGGGTCTGGCCCGTTGGGGTCGACGCGGCAGAAGGGCACGAGCCGCCCGCCCGAGGCCGCCGCCTCGGCCAGCACGCGGTCGTTGGCCGGCGGGTAGCCGCCGGGCTCCGCGGTGGTGAAGACCACCGCGCGCTCCGTGCCCGCCCGGTCCAGGCCGGCCAGCAGCTCCTGCGCCGAGGCGGTGACGCCGTCGGGGTCGCTCGAGCCGGTGTGCGTGTGCGCGTCGGTCCAGCGCGTGCCCGGCGGCAGCACCGAGCGCGCCGACTCGAGCAGCGGGACGACGACGTCGTCGTACGGCGCTCCCGGGATCCGCATGGAGCCGCAGACTAGGATCGCGCCCGTGGCCAAGCCGCTGCGCTACGCCCTGGCCCTCGTGGTGGCCGTCGGCGCCGTGGTCGGCCTGCTGCTCTTCGTGCAGTCGCGCGACCGCTCGACGTTCGGCGACGAGGCAGGCGGACCGGCCCCCGGCCGCCTTCTGCCCGACCAGGGCAGCGCGCACCGCCGGCCGCCGCGCGGCTTCCGGTTCGCCACCGACCCGCCGGCCAGCGGGCCGCACCTGCCGGTGCCCGTCCGCCATGAGGGCGCGCTCTCGCGCGACGAGCTCCTGCACGCCCTCGAGGCCGGCGACGTGGTCCTCGTCTACGGCTCGCGGGCGGACGAGCCAGCCCTGCGCGCCCTCCAGGAGGACGTCGCCGGCCCCTTCGACCCGGCCGTCGCCGCCGCCGGCCAGGCGGTGATCCTGGACTTCCGGCCGCAGACCGACGGCGTGGTCGCGCTGGCCTGGCGGCGGATGCTGCGCGCGCCGTCGGCGGACGACCCGCAGCTGCGCGCCTTCGCCGAAGCGTGGCTCGGGAAGGGGGCTCGGCAATGATGTGTGAGTGGAACGCCCGCTCCGGCTCGCCCTGCACCAGCTGAACACCTGCGTCGGCGACCTCGCCGGCAACGCGGCCAAGATCAAGGACGGCCTGCGCGCCGCCCGCGAGGCCGGCGCGCAGCTGTCGCTGTTCCCCGAGCTGGCGATCACCGGCTACCCGCCCGAGGACCTGCTGCTCAAGGAGCACTTCCTGCGCGACGCCCGCGCCGCGCTCGATGACGTGGCCGGCGAGGCGCGCGACCTCGTCGCCGTCGTCGGCTTCCCTGAGCGCGCCGACGACGTCTACAACGCCGCCGCGGTCCTGGCCGACGGGCGGGTGCAGGCGATCTACCGCAAGGTGCGCCTGCCCAACTACGGCGTCTTCGACGAGGTCCGCTACTTCCAGGCCGGCCGGCGCGGGGCGCTGATCGAGGTCGACGGCGTCACCGTCGGCCTGACCGTCTGCGAGGACATCTGGGTGCCCGGCTCGCCGCTGCTCGAGGAGGCCCTGGCCGGCGCCGACCTGGTCGTCAACATCTCGGCGTCGCCGTACGACAAGGGCAAGGGGCCGCGGCGCGAGCGCATGATCGTCCAGCGGGCGCGCGACAACCTCTGCGCGGTCGCGTTCTGCGCCCTGGTCGGCGGCCAGGACGAGCTCGTCTTCGACGGGCAGTCCTGCGTGGTCGACCACGAGGGCGGCGTCCTCGCGCGCGCGCCGCAGTTCGCCGAGCACCTGCTCGTCGCCACCGTGGACCCCGGCGCGGCGCAGGCCGCGCGCCTGCGCGACACGCGGCAGCGGCCGGCGATCCGCGAGATGGAGCCCCAGGTCGACCACCTCGGCGCGTTCACCACGGCGCACGGCGGCGAGACGAAGCGCATCGCGGGCGAGGTCGCCGAACTGCTCGACCCCGACACCGAGGTCTACGCCGCGCTCGTGCTCGGCACGCGCGACTACGTCGCCAAGAACGGCTTCGGGCACGTGGTGCTCGGGCTGTCGGGCGGGATCGACTCGACGCTCGTGCTGTGCGTGGCCGTGGACGCGCTCGGCGCCGATCGCGTGACCGCGGTGACGATGCCGTCGCGCTACTCGAGCGAGGGCACGCGCAGCGACGCCGCGACGCTCGCCGCCAACCTCGGCGTCGAGCTGCTCGAGCTGCCGATCGAGGACCCCATGCGCGCCTACGACGAGCTGCTCGCCGAGCCCTTCGCCGAACGCGAGCCCGACATCACCGAGGAGAACCTCCAGGCGCGCATCCGCGGCAACCTGCTCATGGCGCTGTCCAACAAGTTCGGCTGGCTGGTGCTGACGACAGGCAACAAGTCCGAGATGAGCGTCGGCTACTCGACGCTCTACGGCGACAGCGCCGGCGGCTTCGCGGTCATCAAGGACGTCCCCAAGCTGCTCGTCTACCGGCTGGTCGAGGTCCGCGCGCGCCGGGATCCGGAGTCGCCCATCCCCCAGACGATCGTCACCCGCCCGCCGTCGGCCGAGCTGCGCCCCGACCAGCGCGACGAGGACTCGCTGCCGCCCTACGACGTCCTCGACGCGATCGTCGAGGGCTACGTCGAGCTCGACCTCGGGCGGGAGGGGCTGCTCGCCCGCGGCTTCGCCGCCGAGGACGTCGACCGGATCATCCGCCTGGTCGACCTCGCCGAGTACAAGCGCCGCCAGCAGCCGCCCGGCGTGAAGATCACGACGAAGGCGTTCGGCCGCGACCGCCGGATGCCGATCACGAACCGGTACCGGGGTTAGGCCGGACGGCGATCGTCATGCGCGACACGGCGCAGATTCGCCCGGCGTCATCGGTGATCTCGACGTCCCACAGCCAGGTGGTGCGGCCGCGATGGCGCCGGAGCGCCTCAGCGTGCACGGTGCCCTCCGTGATGGGGCGCAGGAAGCTCGTCTGATTCGACAGCCCGACGACGCTTTTGCCCTGCGCCCTGACCGCGAGCGCGGTGGCGATCGACGTCAGCGATTCGGCAATCGACGCGTACACGCCGCCGTGCACGAGGCCCATCGCCTGCTTGACCGCGTCGCGCACGGGGACGCGCGCGGTGGCGTGCTCCTCGCCGACCTCGAGGACCTCCAGGCCGTAGAGCGCGTCGAAGGTCTCCTCGTACGGGAGCAGGCCCTGGAGTTCCACGGCGGAAGAACCTAGCGGCTACTCTCACCGCCCCATGAGCCGGATCGACGACCTGGCGCCCGACCAGCGCGCCGTCCTGCAGCTGCTGCTCAAGCAGGGCAAGGCCTACGTCGAGCTCGCCACGCTGCTGCGGATCGCGCCCGACGCCGTGCGCGACCGGGCCGTCGCCGCGCTCGACGAGCTCGGGCCGCGCGACGGCGCTCCCCTCGCCCCCGAGCGCAAGGCCGAGGTCGCGGACTACCTGCTCTCCCAGCAATCGGCCTCCGAGCGGGCGGCGACCCGCGAGTTCCTGGAGGGCTCGGCGGCCGGCCGGGCGTGGGCGCGGACCGTGGCCGGCGAGCTGCGGCCGCTGGCCGGCGAGGCGTTGCCCGAGGTGCCCGCCGAGCGCGCCGAGGTCGAGGAGGCCTTCGGCGCCCTGGACGCCCGCCAGGCCCGCCGCGCGGAGGTCCAGCGCTCGTCGCGGCTCGGCGGCGTGATCATCCTCGTCGGCGCCGTCATCGTCGCGGTCGCGCTGATCCTCATCATCCGCAACACCGGCAACAACGACGACAACGGCGGCTCGACGCAGGCCACGACCACAACGCCGCGCACCCAGACGCAGCCCAGCCAGCCGCAGATCGACAGGCAGATCAACCTCAAGCCGCCGCAGGGCAGCGCGAGCAAGGCGCTCGGCGTGCTGTACATCCTGCGTCAGGACGGCGCGCGGCTGCTCGCCGTGCAGGCCCAGGGCCTGCCGCCCACCA
>DASXRF010000460.1:0-6525 GCA_036506755.1 Solirubrobacteraceae bacterium
TCGTCGCGGCGGCCCTGACGGCCGCCGACGCGCGCGTGGGCGGGGAGGCGGGCGCGTGGGCGCGGGCGCGCCTGCTCGTGCAGCGCGGCCACCTCAGCAGCCTGTGCGGCGCCGAGGACGCGGCCGTTGACGACGTCGTCGCCGCGTGGACGGCCGCCGGACCCAACGCGGTGCACCTCGTTCGGCGCGAGTGGCCGCAGCTGCGCCCGCTCGTGTGGGCGGCGCTCGAGTGCGGGCGGCTGGAGGTCGAGCCCGTCCTGCGCGCGATCCAGCGCGCGTGGCCGGGCGGCGAGGCGCTGCTGCCCTTCACCGATCACCCGCTGGCCGAGGTCCGCAGCCGCGCCGTCGGCCCGGTCGTCGCCTCGGGCCACCCGCGCGCGCTGGGCCAGCTGCGCGACATGGCGCGCGAGGCCGATCCGGCGGTCGCCGCGGCGGCCCGGGCCGCGCTGGAGAGCGTGCGGCGCGCGCCGCCGCCGCTGCTCTTCCGCCTGCTCGGCGGCTTCGAGGCGCGCCGCGGGACGTGGCGGATCGACGCCGCCGCGTGGGGCCGCCCGCTGACGGCCCGGCTCGTGCGCTTTCTGCTCGTCCACCGCGGCACGGTCGTCCCCGAGGACGTGCTCTTCGAGGCCTTCTGGCCCGGCAAGCCGGCCGCCTCCGCGCGACGCAACCTCCAGGTCGCGGTCTCCATGGCCCGCGGGGTCCTGGACACCGGGCTCGGCGGCGAGAGCGTCATCGAGGCGGTCGAGCACGGCTATCGCCTGCGCCTGGCCGACCACGACCTCGTCGACGCCGAGGAGTTCGAGGTCGCCGCCCGCGCGGCGCTGGGCGAGCGCGACCCGGCCGCGCGGCGGACGCTGCTCGAACGCGCCGCGGGGCTGTGGGGCGGCGAGCCGCTGCCCGAGGATCGCTACGCGGACTGGTCGCGCGACTGGCGCCGCCGGCTGGTCGACGGCTACACCGGCGTGCTCGAGGCGCTCGTCGACTCGTGCCGCGAGGAGGGCGACGCGCGAGCGACGATCCAGGCCGCGACGCGCCTGCTCGAGCTCGACCCGCTCAACGAGACGGTCCACCGCGAGCTGATGATCGCCTACGCGCGCTGCGGCCGGATCGCCGACGCGCTGCGGCAGTACCTCGCCTGCCGGCGGCTGCTGGTCGACGAGCTCGGCGTCGAGCCGAGCGCGGCGACCTCGCTCATGCAGGGACGGATCCTGGCGGGCGACTTCGGCTACTAGACGGTCGCCGCGGGCGCCCCCACCTCCGCGTAGACGGCCTCCTCGAAGCGAGCGCACGTCTCGACGATGCGCGCGTCGTAGAACGGCAGGACCTGCGTGAGGAACGCTCCGGCGACGCCGCTCGCGCGGTCGATCCAGTAGTAGCAGTTGCACAGGCCGGCCCAGTCGCCCGTCCCGGCGCGGCGCATCCCGGGGAGGTCCTCGAGGACGAGGTGGAACCCGAGCCCGAACCCCTGGGCGACGGGCAGCGACGGGATGTCGTTGCACAGCTCGGGGACCGCCGAGCGGATGACGTCCGGGAGCGGCGCACCCTGGAGGTGGTCGGCGAACGCGAGGTCGACGGTCTCGGCCCGTAGCAGCCGCTCACCGTCGAGCTCGCCGCCGCGCAGGAGCGCGCGCATGAAGCGCAGGTAGTCGCCGGCCGTGGCGAAGGCCCCTCCTCCGCCGGAGAAGAACTCCGGCTCGCGCGGCATCTCGAACGGCGTCGCCACGAGGCCGCCGTCGGGCGTGCGCGAGTGCACGGTCATCATGCGCCCCAGCTGGGCCTCGGTCGGGGTGAAGGTCGCGTCGGCCATCCCGAGCGGGTCGAAGATGTGCGCCCGGCAGTACGTGGAGAGGTCCTCGCCGCTGACCGCCTCGATCACTTGGCCGAGCCAATCGACGCTCGTCCCGTACTCCCAGCGCGTGCCGGGGTCGGCGATCAGCGGCACCTCGAGCACCGCGAGGCGGCCCGACGTCGGGTCGGGCACGCCGGTGAGCTGGTGGTAGCGCAGCACGTCGGCGTTGGAGAACCAGTAGCCCAGGCCGGAGGTGTGGGTGAGCAGGTGGCGGAGCGTCGCCTGCCGCGCCGGTGGACGCAGCCGGGGTTCGTCGCCGTCGAAGCCCTCCAGGACCTGCAGGCGGGCGAAGGCGGGCAGGACGTCGGCGACCGGCTGCTCGAGCTCGAGCTCCCCGCGCTCGATGAGCTGCAGCGCGGCGACGCTGGCGATGGCCTTGGTCATCGAGGCGATCCAGAACACCGTGTCGGTCCGGACAGGCGCGTCGGTGTCGACGCTCAGCCGCCCGGCCGCGCCCTCGTAGAGCGCGCGGTCGCGATCGCCCGCCACCGCCACGACTCCGGGCACGACCCGGTCCGCCGCCGCCCGTTCGAGGATCCCGTCGATCCCGCTCGCATCCATCGCCGAACCTCCTCCAGTGGTCGCCGGCGCCTCTCGGCGCGACGATCTCACAGGCCGGCCAGGAAGGCGAGCAGGCGCTCCTCGAACTGCGCGCGGGCCTCGCGGTGGGGCCAGTGCCCGGTCCCCTCGACGATCAGCACGTCGCACGGGCCCTCGAAGCCCTCGGGGCTGCGCCTGAACGTCTCCGGACCCAGGATGTCGGTCGTCCCGCCCACGATCAGGGCGGGCGGCTTCAGGCGGCCGACGCCGCCGGCCGACGCATCGCGGTAGTAGGCCAGGGCGGCGTCGAGGACACGCGGGTCGGCGAACGCGCGCTTGACGTCGCGCAGGGTGGCGTCGCGGTCGGGGCCCGACCAGTTCGGTGCCCAGCGGCGCATGAGCGTGTCGAGGTAGGCGAAGTCGTCGTGGCGGGCCAGCCAGGGGCCGGTGGCCACCCGCAACGTCAGGAAGTGGCGCGCGCCCCAGAGCACCGACGGCGACCGCTTGATCTGGCGCGGGTGCGGGATCGCGACGCAGCACAGCGCCCGGACGCGCTCGGGGGCGATCGCGGCCGCCCGGTAGACGACCCCGGCGCCCCAGTCGTGGCCGACGAGCACGGCGCGCTCGGCGCCCAGGGCGTCGAGGAGGCGGATCGCGTCCTCGCCGATCTCCGCGGCGCCGTAGCGCCGGCCGGCGACGATCGTGTCGGGGTGATAGCCGCGCAGATACGGCACGACGGTGCGGTAGCCCGCGGCGTTGAGCGCCTGCGCGGTGGGCGCCCACCCGTTCGGCGTGTCCGGGAAGCCGTGGAACAACACGACGAGCGGGCCGCTCCCGGAGTCCTCGAACACGAACTGCTGCCCGTGGGCGGTGGCGGTCGTCATCGCGCCGCTAGGCGCCCGGCGTCACGCGGTAGGCGTCGAACACGCTGTCGATGTTGCGCAGGCGGTTGATCGTCTGCTTGAGGGTCGCCGTGTCGGCGACCTCGACGACGAAGCGGTTCTGCACCATCGGCGGCGAGACGAGGCAGCGGGCCTCAACGATGTTCAGCCCCCCCTCGGCGATGGCCCGCGAGAGATCCTCGAGGAGGCGGTGTCGGTCCCACGCATCGACCTGCATCTCGACCTTGAACGACTGCTTGTGGTCGCCCTCCCACTCCACGGGCACGAAGCGCTCGGGGTCCTTGCGCAGGGCCACGACGTTGGGACAGTCGTCGCGATGGATCGTGATCCCGCGCCCCAGGGACACGTAACCGACGATGGGGTCGCCGGGCACGGGGCGACAGCACTTGGCCAGGCGCAGCATCACGTCGGCGACGCCCTCGACGCGGATGCCGTAGGAGCCCGACGAGCCGGTCGGCTGGCGACGCTGGCGCTTGCCGGTGACCAGCGTCTCGGCGGGGGTCGTCTCGTCCTCGGCCGCTTCGCCCTGCTTGAGGCGCTGCATGACCTTGTTGACGACGACCTTGGGCGAGATCTTGGCGCCGCCGAGCGCGATGTAGAACTCCTCGGCCTTGCGGAAGCCCATCTCGCGGATGACGTCCGCGAGCAGCGCCGAGCCGCTGATCTTCTGGGCCGGCAGGCCGGCCTTGCGCAGGTGCTCCTGAAGCAGCTCGCGGCCGGCGTGCTCGGTGTCCTCGCGCGACTCGGCCTTGAACCACTGCTTGATCTTGTTGCGGGCGCGCGTCGTCTTGACGACCGCAAGCCAGTCGCGCGACGGGCCGCGCTCGCGCTTGGAGGTCAGCACCTCGACGATGTCGCCCGACTTGAGCTCGTAGTGCAGCGGCACGATCTTGCCGTTGACGCGCGCGCCGACGCAGCGGTGGCCGATCTCGGTGTGCACCTCGTACGCGAAGTCCAGCGGCGTCGCGCCGTGGGCCAGCGACTTGACCTCGCCCTTCGGCGTGAAGACGAAGACCTCGTCCTCGAAGAGGTCGACCTTCAGGTTCTCCATGAACTCCTTGGGGTCCTGGAGCTCCTGCTGCCAGTCGAGCATCGAGCGCAGCCACTTGAGCTTCTCGTCTCCCTGCGCGGCGGCCGGGGCGCGCTTGCGGCCGTCGCCGGGCTTGGCCTTGTAGATCCAGTGCGCGGCGACCCCGAACTCGGCCATGTCGTGCATCTCGCGCGTGCGGATCTGGATCTCGAGCGGCCTGCCCTCGGGCCCGATCACCGTCGTGTGCAGCGACTGGTACATGTTGAACTTGGGCATCGCGATGAAGTCCTTGAAGCGCCCGGGCAGCGGCTTCCACAGGCTGTGGATGACGCCGACGGCGCCGTAGCAGTCCTTCACCGAGTCGACGATGACCCGCATGGCCGTAAGGTCGTAGATCTCGTTGAACTCGCGGTCCTTGCGGGTCATCTTCGAGTAGATCGAGTAGAAGTGCTTGGCCCGCCCGGCGATCTCGGCCTCGATGCCGAGCGCCTCGAGCTCGCGCAGCAGGTAGTCGCCCGCCTGGGTGACGTAGTGCTCGCGCTCCTCGCGCTGCTGGGCGACGAGGCCCTTGATCTCCGTGTACTTGCGCGGGTGCAGCGCCGCGAAGGCCAGGTCCTCGAGCTCCCACTTGATCGCGTGGATGCCGAGCCGGTGGGCGATCGGCGCGTAGATCTCGAGCGTCTCCTTGGCCTTGTCGATCTGCTTTTGCTTCGACAGGGCCTGGATCGTGCGCATGTTGTGCAGCCGGTCGGCCAGCTTGATGAGGATGACCCGGATGTCCGAGGCCATCGCGACCATCATCTTGCGGTAGTTCTCGGCCTGCGCCTCGTCGCGCGACTGGAAGGTGATCCCCGTGAGCTTGGTGACGCCGTCGACGGGGTTGGCCACCTCGTCGCCGAAGCGCTCGCGGACCTCCTCGAGGCTGGCGGTCGTGTCCTCGACGGTGTCGTGCAGGAGCGCCGCGCACAGGGTCTCGGTGTCCAGCCGCAGCCCGGCGCAGATCTTGGCCACGCCGACGGGATGGGTGATGAAGTCCTCGCCGGACTTGCGGCGCTGGTCGGCGTGGTGCTCGCAGGCGAAGACGAACGCCTCCTGGACGCGCGCCCTGTCGACGTCGACGACCGAGTCGGCGGCGTGCTCCTCGACGATCGCGAAGAGGTCTCCGAGCAGGCGCCGCTCGTCGTCGGTGAGGTTCGGCAGGTCGGGCGGCGCGTGGTCCTCGGGGTGGACCACATTGTCGACCGGAGCGCGGCGCACGGGCGCGTGCGCGGAGAGGTCGCGGGGGGTCTTCGGGTCGTCTTTGGTCGTCTCGGAGGCCACGTCAGGGCAAGCGTAGCTCAGGGTCCCGCCGGTATTTCCCCTTTCGGCGCGTGTCTGATCAGGCGGCCAGGCCGGCGCGGGGGTCCCCGGCACCGCGCTGCGCGGCCTCCCGAGACGCCGGTGCCGGGGTCGCGCGCGGCGGCGCCAGCACCGCGCGGCTCTCGGCCAGCCGGGCGCGCGCGGCGCGTACGGTGGGCGAACGGTCGAGGTCGGCGCGGCCGGCGGGCGGCGGGACCGTCGCCCGCCGCGCGGAGCGATCGACCTCGACGAGCTGGAGCTCGGCGAGCGCGCGCAGCGCGGCGCCCGCCACGGCGGGCGGGCCCGCGGCGGCCAGCGCGTCCGGCAGCTCGGCCCCGTCGCGCAGGGCGCGGTACAGGGCGATCAGCGTCGGCCGCAGCTCGCCCTCGCGCTCTGCGACGTTCACGGCGAAGCGGCGCTCCGGCTCGCCCCACGCGAGGTGGACGGCGCGCTCGCGCGCCAGCGCCTGGAGCGCGGCGCGCTGCGCGGCGGTGGCCGGCGGGTCGACGGCGACGACGTGCGCGTGGCCGTCGGCGAGGGACGGCGCGCGCTCGAGCGCCCGCCACGAGCACAGCGTGAAGCCGCCGAGCCGCCCGGCGAGCTGCCGGCGCCGGGCGCGGGCGTCGGCGGCCACGACGAGGACGGCCTCCCCCGACGCGACCACCGCGGCGACCGTGCCCGCAACGCCACGGTCGCGCCGGTCGCGCACCGCCCCGCGCGGGCGGCCGGCGGCGGGGCCGCGGGTGGCCGGCGTGCATGCCGCCGCCGGTGGCGCCGGGTCAGCAACCGCCGCCGCGTCAGCGCCCGCCGGCGCCGCGTCTGCCGCTGCCGGGCGCGCCGCGTCAGCGACCGGCACCGCGGCGGCG
>DASXRF010000461.1:0-13253 GCA_036506755.1 Solirubrobacteraceae bacterium
GTTCGTCACCGCCTTCCCGCAGGGCGCCGACAAGCGCGAGCTGGGCTCGCCGGTGATCGTCGTGCGGCTCGACCCGCGCACGATCCGCCTGCGGGCGCGCCGGCGCGACTGGGCGCCGCTGGGCTTCGCGGCCTACTCGAAGATCTGCACGCACGCCGGCTGCGCGGTCAGCGAGTTCCGCTACCCGCTCTACCAGCCGACGTCCAAGGGCCCGGGGCTCGTCTGCCCGTGCCACTACTCGTCGTTCGACCCGGCCAACGAGGGCGACGTCACCTTCGGGCCGGCCGGGCGCCCGCTGCCCCAGCTGCCGCTCGCGGTTGACGGCGAGCGGCAGCTGCGCGCCGCCGGGCCGCTCTCCGGCCCGCCCGGGCCGGCGTGGTGGGGCGTGAAGTGAGCGGCAAGCGCGACCCGGTCGCCGACCCCGTCCGCTTCGTCGACGCGCGCCTCGGCGCGGCGCCGCTGCTGCGCAAGGCCGCGCACTACGTCTTCCCCGACCACTGGTCGTTCCTGCTCGGCGAGATCGCGCTCTACAGCTTCGTCGTGCTCGTCGCGACCGGGACCTACCTCGCGCTCTTCTTCGAGCCCAGCAGCCACGAGCGCGTCTACCACGGCTCCTACGGGCCGCTCGACGGACAGGTGGCCAGCGACGCCTACATCTCGGCCATGCGCCTGTCCTTCGACGTACCGGCCGGGCTGCTCACGCGCCAGACGCACCACTGGGCGGCGCTCGTCTTCGTCGCGGCGATCGTCGTGCACGTCATGCGCGTGTTCTTCACCGGCGCGTTCCGCAAGCCGCGCGAGCTCAACTGGGTCATCGGCGTCACGCTGCTCGCCCTCGCGGTGCTCGAGGGCTTCCTCGGCTACTCGCTGCTCGACGACCTGCTGTCGGGCATGGGGCTGGCCATCGCCTACGGGGTGGCGACGTCGATCCCCGGCGTCGGCGGCCAGCTCGCGACGCTCCTGTGGGACGGGCGCTTCCCCGGCTCGGACCACGTCTGGCCGAGGCTGTTCATCGGCCACGTCTTCCTGCTGCCGGCGGTGCTCGGCGCGCTGATCGCGTTGCACCTGGCGATCCTCATGCGCCAGCACCACACGCAGTTCCCCGGGCGCGGGCGCACGGAGCGCAACGTGGTCGGCACGCCGCTTTGGCCGGGCTACGCGCTGCGCACGCTCGGCTGGCTCTTCGCGGTCGCGGCCGTGCTCGTGCTGCTCGGCGGGCTCGTGCAGATCAACCCGATCTGGATCTGGGGCCCGTACGAGCCGTGGCAGTCGACCAACGGCGCGCAGCCCGACTGGTTTCTGGGCTGGCTCATCGGCGCGCTGCGGATCACGCCGCCGCTCGAGCCGCGCTTCGCCGGCCACACGTGGATCGGCAACCCGTTCTTCGGCGGGCTGCTGTTCCCGACCGTCTGCTTCGCGCTGCTCTACTTCTGGCCGTGGCTCGAGCAGCGCTTCGTCACGCGGGACTTCCGCCGCCACGAGCTGCTCGACCGCCCGCGCGACAACCCGCTGCGCATGGCGATCGGCGCGGGGTTCTTCACCTGGGTGACGACCGTGTTCGTCGCCGGCGCGGCCGACCGGATCCTGGTGACGATCGGCTTCCCCTACACGGGCGAGGTCTGGTTCTTCCGCGTCGCCGTCGTGGTCGCGCCGCCGGTCGTGGCGGCGCTGACCTACGCGGCCTGCCGGCAGCTGCAGCGCTCCGAGGTCCATCCGCTGCGCGGCTTCACGGGCGGGCGCGTGCGGCGCACGCCCGGCGGGGGCTTCACTGCCGAGGGCGAGCGCGGGGTAGCACGCGAGTGAACAGATGCCCGTGTTGCGGCGCTCATCCGACCCCGTGCGCGCCGTGCTTCTCGCAGGCGCGCTCGTCGCTGGCTGGCTGCTCTTCCGGCAGCTGGCGACGCTGCTGGTCCTCGTCGTCATCACGCTCGTCATCGCGATCCCGCTCGACGCGTACGCCTCGCGCGTCGAGCGCCGCGGCATCCCGCGGCCGGTCGGCGCCGCGATCGCGCTGATCGGCGGGCTGACCGTCGTCGGTGCGCTGCTCGCGCTCGTCATCCCGCCGTTCGTCGACCAGCTGCAGGAGTTCGTCGACGCCGTCCCGGGCATCCTGTCCGACCTCCAGCACCAGCTGCGCCACGTCACCGGCGACGGCTCGAAGGACGCCGGCGTGCGCGTGCAGGACCTCCTGCAGGGCTACCTCGACAAGCCGCTGCGGCTGCTCGGCCCGATCGCGTCGATCGGCCTCGGCGTGGCGGGCGTGGTCGGGACGCTGATCCTCGTCCTCATGACCGCCTACTACGTGGCGTCGCGGCCCGAGCCGCTGGTCGACGGCCTGCTCAGCGCGTTCCCCGAGCGCCGGCGCGACGAGGTCTGCGAGCTGCTGGCCGAGGTCCGCACCGCGTGGATCGGCTGGCTGCAGGGCGTGGGCGTCGACATGGTGGTCAGCGGCGTGCTGCTCTACATCGGCCTGCGGCTCGTCGGTCTCGACTACGCGATCGTCTTCGCCACCCTGTCGGCGCTGCTCGTCGTCGTCCCCTACCTCGGCTCGATCGCGGGCGCCGTCCCGCCGGTGCTCGTCGGCCTCGCCGACTCGCCGAGCAAGGCGCTGGTCGTGCTCGCGGTCTACGTGCTGGTCCAGCAGATCGAGGGCAACGTCATTGTGCCGCTCGTCATGTCGCGCATGACGCGCATCCACCCCGCGGCGATCGTGGTCGGCGTGGTCGTCGTGGGCAACGTCCTCGGCTTCGTCGGGCTCTTGGTCGCGGTGCCGCTCATCTCGGCGACCCTCATCCTGGTACGTCACCTCTGGGTCGAGCCGATGCGCCGCGCCGACGAGACGCCCGCCCGGGCGACGCGCACGATCGCGCCCGCAGACGCCGCGGCGGCGCTCGAGCGCACGCCGCCGGAGCGGACGTTGTTGCGGTAGGGCGGCCTCCCGCGCGCTGTCGCGTGCCGGGCCGCGGCCGGGTCTGTGGCACCGAGGGGAGGCGGATCGTGGTCCGCGCCCGTGCCGAGCGGCCACACGCCAAGCGCGGCTCCCCGGTGAATCGGTTGCGCACTGAACATCACTATGGCGCCCAAGTGCGCAACCGACGACCGAAGGAGCGTCAACGCCCCCCAGCCGGGTTCGTATGACGCGTCCGGCGGGAAACACGGTCCGGCAGCCGCCGAGTCGACAGGGGAGCGTCACACCATGCCCGCAGGGAGCCACCAGACCGTCCGCCTCAGCAGAGGCCGGCACCGCACGCCCGAGGACGGGGCGTGCGCGATGGAGCTCGCCTCGCTGCTGGCGGGGGAGCGCTTCAGCGACTACCCGGCCTCGGTGTGCCCACTGATCGGCGCCTTCCTGCGCACCTACAACGACTGCGTCGACGACGACCGGCGCCAGGACCTCTACGCCTGCGCGGCGATGGCGGTCGGCACCGGGGGGCGGCGCAGCGCGACGCGCGGGCGCGCCTGCCGGCTGCGCGCCGTGGCGCACGAGCTCGCGCGCGAGAAGCCCACCCGCGCCGGCCGCTGGATGGCGCAGTGGCAGCTGGCGCTGAGCTCGTCGGTCGAGGTCGCCGCGCAGGTCGGGCGCACGCTGGCGGCCCAGGGGGGCGCGGGCCACGCGCGGGCGCTCGCCCTCGTCGCCGAGCTCGCCGGGCCGCGCCGCGCGCAGGACGCGCTAGGGCTCGAGCTGACGACCGCGACGGCCGCCTCGGCCTAGTGGACCCGTCCGTAAGTCCGACCCGCCCGACTTACGGACGCGCCCACTAGCGTCGAGCCGACCCCGCCGCGGCGATCAGCGCGGCGGCTCCGGCCGCGACGGCCAACGCCGCTCGCCGGTGCTCGGCGAGCACGAGCTGCGGGCTGCGCCGCTTGGCCTCGCCGTCGAACTGCCCGTGGGCGCCGTGGTCGACGTCGTCGTCGAGCGGTGCGTCGAGGTAGTCCGGGCGCCCGGGATCGAGCGGCTGGGCGGTCTGCTGGCCCTTGACGGCGGTCCTGGCCAGATAGCGATCGGCGAACCACGGCGCGATGCGGCTGCCGGCGATGGTGTACGCCGTCGGGAAGCCGACCCACAGCTCGCGGCGGCGGTGGTGCGCGGCCCACACGATCGCCCGCGCGGCGATCTCCGGCTGGTAGACCGGCGCAACCGGCCGGGGCTGTCCCTGGGTGCGCGCGCGTACCCACGAGAACTGGGTCGTGTTCAGGCCGGGCAGGTGGACGACGGTCAGCTCGACGTCGGAGCGGCGGTGGCGCAGCTCGGTCCACAGCGACTCGCAGAAGCCCTGGATCGCGTGCTTGGCGCCGCAGTAGGTCGCCTGCAGCGGGATGCCGCGGTAGGCGAGTGCCGAGCCGACCTGGACGATCTTGCCGCGGTCGCGCGCGAACATCCGCGCCAGCGCGGCCTTCGTGCCGTGCACCGAGCCCAGGTAGGTGACCTCGGTGACCCGCCGGAACTCGTCGGCCGACGTCTCGCTCACCTCGGCCAGCACGGCCGCCATCGCCACGTTGACCCACACGTCGATCGGCCCGAAGACCTCCTCGACCCGCGCCGCCGCGGCGTCGACGGCGGCGAAGTCGGCCACGTCGCACGGCAGGACGAGCGCCTCGCCGCCGGCCGCCCGGACCTCGGCCGCGGCGGCCTCCAGCCCCGCGCGGCCGCGCGCGATCAACCCGATCCGCGCGCCCCGCCGCCCGAACTCCCGCGCGGTCGCCCGGCCGACGCCGGCCGAGGCGCCGGTGACGACGACGACCTCGCTCACGCGCGCCCGACGACCCGGAGGTCAGCGCCGCCGCACGCCCGTGTCGCGCGTCAGCCGCTTGGCGAGGATCACCGGGACGAGCGTGATCGCGACCACGACGAGGACGACGACGTTGACCTGCGGCAGTCGCTGGCCGAGCCGGATCTGCCCGAAGATCCACAGCGGCAGCGTGCTCTACCTCGCCGTAGGTCTTGCGGACGGCGGCCGACCGGACGGCGGGCGGCATGGCTCAATCCTCTGCGCGCGGCGCTCGCGGCAACCGCTGCCAACGAGCTTGGGGGAGTCGTAACCTGAAGGACATGACCGCGGTCAGGGTGTCGGACTTCGATCCGGAGCTTTTCGAGCAGGTCAGCGATCCTGACGCGGCTGCGGCCGCCAGCGTCGCCGAGAGCGAGTGGCTGGAGGTGGGCCCCTGGTCGCCCGCGAACTCGAACTACGACGGCGCCGGGCACTTCGGCATCATCCTCCTCGAGGGCACGGTCCTCCGCCGCGTGGCGCTCGGTCCCCGCGACGGCCTCGAGCTGCTCGGCCCCGGCGACGTCGGCCGCCCGTGGGTGACGCTCGGGCCCAACAGCACGATCGGCGCCGAGGCGGACTGGCGCGTCCACCAGCGCGCCCGCATCGCCCATCTGGACCGCCGGTTCGCCATGCGGGTGTCGCCGTGGCCCGAGGTCGCCGCCGCGCTGATGGACCGCCTGATCCGCCGCCAGCGCTTCCTGGCCATCCATCTGGCGGTCTCGCAGATGCCGCGGCTGGAGTCGCGGCTGAGGGTGCTGTTCTGGTACCTCGCCGACCGGTGGGGCAAGGTCACCGGCGACGGCATCGTGATCAACCTGCCGCTCACGCACGAGCTCGTCGCCGGCCTGGTGGGCGCGCGCCGCCCGGGGGTGACCAGCGCGCTCGGCGAGCTGCAGCGCGACGGTGAGCTCTTCCGCCGCCAGGACGGCTGCTGGGTGCTGCGCGGCGCCCCGCCGCCCGAGCTTCGGGCTACGGCCTAGACCCCGGCAGCTGCGTCGCGGTGACGCGCGCGGGGCTGTGCCGGGGACCCCCTCCCTCGCGCTACGGTCGAGCGCTGGCGCTGAGCAGCGCGAGCAGGGCGATCGCGAGGCCGACGAGCACGTCGCTGACGACGCCGGCCGCGGTCGTGCTCGACCAGAAGCCGGTGAGGATCAGCGCGGTGCCCATCGCGGCGTTGACGTAGCTGAGCGCCGAGACGCGCCAGGCGAACGTCACGCGCGCGAGCGCGAGGACGAAGACCACCGCGCCGCAGACGATCTCGTTCCAGGCGGGCGCCACGCCGGGCAGGACGTAGGGCGCGAGCAGCAGCCAGAGCCCGGCGAGGGCGTTGAGCCCGCTCGCCACGATGACGACCTCTGGCCACTCGGCGATCTCCAGACGCGACTCCATTGGCGGCATGCTGCGCGCATCCTCCGCCAACCGGGCCAGGCGCTGCTCGCGGCAGCGTCCGGTGCCGGACGCGAACTGCAGGAACTGACGGCCGACACGCGAGAGCTGGCATGGGCGCGATACTGAGCCGCGCCAATGCGGCGCTATCGCTTCCTCTTCGAGCAGCTCGTGCGGCGCGAGCTGCGCCAGAAGTACCAGGGGTCGGCCCTCGGGCTGGCCTGGTACGTCGTCAACCCGCTCGTGCTCATGGGCGCCTACTACCTGCTCTTCGGCGTCCTGTTCCCGCCCGCGCGCATCGACGACTTCCCGCTGTTCCTCATGGTCGGCCTCGTGGTCTGGCTGTTCTTCTCGCAGTCGCTGCTGCAGGCGGCCTCCTCGCTGCTCGACCAGGGCGCGCTGATCCGCAAGGCGCGCTTCCCGCGCGAGACCGTGCCCGCCGCGGTCGTCACGGTTCAGCTCGTCACGTTCCTCGCCGTCCTGGCGCTCGTGGGCGTCGTCGAGATCGCCGTGCGCGGGACACTCGGCGCTCCGCTGCTGGCGCTCCCGCTGCTGCTGGCCGCGCTGTACGCGTTCACGCTCGGGCTGGCCCTCGTCGTCGCCGTCCTGCACGCCTACTTCCGCGACGTCGCGCCGATCCTCTCGGCGGTCCTGCTGCCGTGGTTCTTCCTCTCGCCGATCTTCTACCGGCCCGCCGACGTCGCCGCCGAGCACGCCTGGGCGCGCGATGCGCTGCGCTGGGCCAACCCGGTGGCACCGTTCATCGACTCGATCCGCGACGTGCTCTACGCCGGCGCCTGGCCGTCGGGCGCGACGCTGCTCTACGTCGTCGCCGCGGGCGCGCTCGCGCTGGCCGGCGGGCGCGCGCTGTTCCGGCGACTGGAGGCCGAGCTGGCGGTGGTCGTGTGAGAGCCGGACGCTTGCACCGTGCGGCTCGGTCTGGCCCGGCGCCGGGAGGCGTCCGGTCCGGCGAGCTCGTCCTCGAGCACGCGACGCGCACGTTCTCGGTGCGCGCCGACCGCGGGCGCACGCTCAAGGAGCTCGTGCTGCGCCGGCGTGCCGCCGGCCCGCCGCCGGTGACGGCGCTGCGGGACGTCTCGCTGCACGTGGAGCCCGGCGAGACGCTGGGGATCGTCGGGCGCAACGGCGCGGGCAAGACCTCGACGCTGCGCGTGCTCGCGGGGATCGTCCCGCTGGACGCCGGGCGCGTGGGCTGCGGCGGGCAGGTCGTCGCGCTGCTCGAGCTCGGCGCCGGCTTCGGCCGCGACTTCTCCGGCCGCGAGAACATCCTGCTCAACGGGGCGCTGCACGGCCTGACGCGGGCGGAGATCGAGGCGCGGATGGACGACATCGTCGCCTTCTCCGAGCTGGGCGAGTTCATCGACGTCGCGGTCAAGACGTACTCGAGCGGCATGTTCGTCCGCCTGGGCTTCTCGATCGCCGCGCACCTGGACCCCGACGTCCTGCTGATCGACGAGGTGCTCGCGGTCGGCGACGAGGCCTTCCAGCGAAAGTGCGAGGCGCGCGTCGCCGAGCAGGTCGAGGCGGGGGCCACGCTGGTGCTCGTCTCCCACGACGCCGCGCTGGTCGAGCGCACGTGCGAGCGCGTGGTCGTGCTCGACGGCGGCGCGGTCGTCTGCGACGGTCCGGCCGCCGAGGCGCTCGCCGCCTACCACGAGCTGATGGGGACGGCGCGTGACCTCGCCTGAGGAGGCGCTCGCGCTCGCCCGCGAGCGCGCCGCGGCCGCGCGGGCGCTGGGCGGCTACGCCAACGATCTCTCGAACTTCGCGATCGACCCGCTCGACGCGGTCACGCTCGAGCACCTGCTCGAGTGGGCCGTCGTCGAGCCCGACCTCAGCGAGCTGCGCTCGACGCGCCGCCTCGGGGCGCCGATCACCTTCGCCAAGCGCTTGCTCTACCGCGCGCTGCGCCAGTACCACGGCCAAGTCCTCGCCCAGCAGGCGCGCTTCAACATCCAGCTGGCGGTCTTCGTCGGGCAGCTCGCCGACCGGGTCGAGCGGCTGGAGCGCCGGCGGTGAACGTCCACCAGGTGCTGTCGGGCGCCGGTCCCTACGACGCGGTGACCAACGAGGCGCTGGACTTCCGCGCGCGCTTCACCGCGTGGGGGTGGGGCGGGCGCGACGTCGCCGCGGCGATCGACCCGCGGATGAACGGGCGCGTGGCGCCGTTGAGCGCGCTGGCCCCGGGCGAGCGCGACGTCGTGCTCATCCACTACTCGGCCTACGCCCCGCGAGTGCGCCGCGTGCTCGAGCTGCCGCAGCGCAAGCTGCTGCTCTCGCACAACGTCACGCCGGCGCGCTGGCTGTGGGCGCACGAGCCGATGACCGCGGTGCAATGCGCGGTCGGGCGCTCGCAGCTGCCCGACTTCGTCGAGGCGTGCGACGCCTGCGCGGCCGACTCGGCGTTCAACGCGCAGGAGCTGCGCTCGGCGGGCGCCGGCGAGGTCACGGTGCTGCCCGTGCTGACCGATCCGCGGCGGCTCGGCGCGCCGGCGGACGAGGCGCCGGCCGGGCCGGTGACCCTGCTGTTCGTCGGGCGGCTCATGCCGCACAAGCGCCAGGACGAGGTCATCCGCGTGCTCGCGCTCTACGCCCGCGAGCACGACCCGCACGCGCGGCTCGTCCTCGTCGGCGAGCCGCTCACGGCGCGCTACGCGGCCGAGCTGCACCAGCTCGCCGACGCGATCGCGCCCGGCGCGGTGCGCTTCGAGCGCTCGCTGAGCGCCGCCGAGCTCGCCGAGCGCTACCGCGGCGCCCACGCGTTCGTCTGCCTGTCCGAGCACGAGGGCTTCTGCGTCCCGGTGCTCGAGGCGCTGCACTTCGGGGTCCCGGTCGTCGCCCGGCCGGCGGGCGCGGTGCCCGAGGTCGCGGGGAACGCGGCGCTGCTCGTCCCCGACGACGATCCGGCGGTCGTGGCCGAGCTCGTGCATCTGGCGGTCACCGACGCCGCCTTGCGCGCGGAGCTGCGCCGGCGCGGGGCGGAGCGTGTGGCGGCCTACGCGCCCGAGCGCACGGCCGCGGTGCTGCGCGACCTCGTGCTCTCGCTTCAGTAGGTGATGCGCGTGATGTCGAAGACCAGCGCGCGCGAGGACGCGTCGGCGCCGGGCAGGTTGCGGCGCAGGCGGTAGAGCGCGTAGAGCGCGTTCGCGCGGATGGCCGGGCCGGTGGCGTCCGCCGGCCGCGGCTGGGCGCGCTGGACGAGGACCAGGTCGGCGCGGCGGCCGCGCGGCGGGTGGGGGAAGAAGCCCCCGAGCGGGTCCGACGCGCTCACGCGATGGCCGGCCAGCAGATACCAGCTCCACAGCTGCCAGCCGCTCGGGGGCACGTCGATGCGGATGGTCTGCGTCGCCGGCAGCTCGCGGTCCCACGTGCGCAGCGCCATGAGGTCGCGCGGGGTCTGGTCGTAGGTGACGGCGAGCTCGTGGCGCGCGCCGGACGCGAGCGCGAGGAGCAGCACGGCGAGCGCGGGGAAAGCGGCGTCCTTGCGCAGCCCGGCCGCCAGCCCGACGATCGCCAGCGCGAGGATGAGCGGGCCGGCGAAGGCGAGGTCCTTGAAGAAGAAGAGCTCGCCCTGGCCGCGGGCGCGCAGGTAGACGGCGGCGAGCAGCGCCCCGCCGAGCAGCACGGCGAGGGCGCGCGCGGCGTCCTTCTGGACGGCGCGCAGCCCGAGGACGGCGGCGACGAGGATGGCCAGCGCCGGCACGCTGTGCTCGACGCCGAGGAACCGGGGGAACGGCAGATACGGCAGCGCCGCCCCCGACCAGCCGCCCAGGTCGCCGCCGGGCCGGACGGCGTCCACGGCGGGGACGACCTTCTCGACGACGCCACGGACGAGCACGGCGGCCACGGGGACCGCGATCACGCCGAAGAGCGGCCAGAGGCGCTTCGGTGGCACCGCGCGCCGCCAGTTCACGTCCCCGCGCCGCCGCCAGGCGAGGACCGCCACGAACACCGCCGGGAACGGCAGCAGCAATGGATAGGTGAAGAGCGCGAGCGCCGTGAACAGCGCGGCGAGCGAGACCGGGCCGCGCGCGGCGAAGAGCAGGACGAACGGCAGCGCGAACAGCGCCCACGTCTGGTTGAAGAACGGGTGGATCGCGACGTGCAGCACGATGCGGTCGAGTCCGACGGCGAAGAGCACGAGCAGCCCGACGGCGGCCGGGGCGCCGAGTCCGTCGACGACGAACAAGAAGAAGCCGAGCGCGGCCAGGGCGAGGACGACCGCCGCGACCGTCGAGAAGGCGACGATCGGGTCCTGGCCGGCGAGCGCGCTGACCGCGGCGAGTCCGTAGTAGATCGGCAGCTTGGAGCGCCAGACGATCGGCACGCGGTCGAGCGGCAGGTCGGGGCGCACCGCGGTGGGCGGCGCGTGCCGCAGCAGCTCGGCGGTCCCCACGGCGAGCACGGCGTCGCCGTTCTGGCCCTGGACGGTGCCGAACCCGGCGCGGAACGAGGGGATGAGCGCGATCGCGGCGATCAGCGCGGCGAGGGCGAGCGGCGCGGCGAGGTGGGCGATGCGGGGAGCGGGCGCCTGGGCGGTGCCGCGCCGGGAGGCGGTCGCCGCGAGCGCGGCACCGGCGGCGAGCGTGACCGCCAGCGAGACCGCGAGCGGGACGTGGAAGAGCCCGAGGACGGTCAGGGTCAGCGTCGAGCACGCGGCGCCGATCGGCAGGGCGTAGAGGGCGAGGTGGCGCTGCAGGCCGGCCGGCAGCAGGAGTCTCGCCGGGCCGTACCCGCACAGCGCGAACAGCGCCACGGTCACCGCGCCCGTGCGCACGATCGCGGGCACCGCCGCCGGGCCCGCCACGCCGGCGTCGTGCGCGAGGCCTAGCGCGATGAGCGCCGCGACCGCCGTCCACGCCGCCGCGAAGCGAGCTAGTGCGCGGTCGCCCGCCGCTCGCGCGCCTGGGCGACCACCCGCGACACGAAGACGGGGTTGCCCAGCAGGTAGCGGCGCCACATGCGCTGCGGCTCGATCGCCAGTCTGAAGATCCATTCCAAGCCGTTGTCGGCCAGCCACGCCGGCGCGCGCGGCGTGTGGCCGGAGACGTAGTCGAACAGCGCGCCGACCGTCCACACGACGCCCGTCTGGAACCGCGGCGCGTTGCGGTGCACCCAGAGCTCCTGCTTGGGCGTCCCCATTCCGACGAGCAGGATGTCGGGCCGGCGGGCGTTGATGTCCTCGACGACGCGGTCGTCGTGTGGCGAGCCGACCTCGAAGTAGCCGTGGTGCGTGCCGGCGACGAACAGGCGCGGATAGCGCCGGCGCAGGCGCATGGCGGCCTCGCTCGCGTAGCCGGGCTCCGAGCCGAGGAGATAGACCGACAGGCCGGCGGCCTCGCACAGCGCGGCCAGGTCCCAGATCCAGTCGGCGCCGGTCATGCGGTGCGGGATCTGGACGTCGAGCGCCTTGGCGGCCAGGCGCACGCCGTAGCCGTCGCAGTAGACGAGGTCGGCCTCGTTGAGCGCGCGGCGAAGCGCCGGCTGGGCGAGCGACTGGTTGAGGACGTGCGCGTTGACGTACATCACGCGGCGGGCGGTGTCGGAGTGGCGGACCCAGCCTGTGATACGCCGCAGCAGGTCGTCCGGCCGGGCGAGCTCGACCGGGATGTCGAAGATGCGTGACTGCGCTCGAGTGGTCGGCGCCTCCAGTGCTGCGGCCACGGGCGCGGACAGTACCGCCCCCTAGGCTGCGCCGCGCCATGCCGACCGTCGCCCTCGACGCGCGCGACGCGCTGGACCCGCCGCTGCGCGGGTGGGGGCGCTACGCGCGCGAGCTGGCCCGCGCGCTGCTGGCGATCGGGGCGCCGGTCCGCGTGCTCGGCCGGGGCTGGCCGGGGCCCGAGGCGCTGTGGGAGCAGGCCGGGCTGCCGCTGGCCGCGCTGGCGCGGGGGTGTCGCGTCGTGCACGCGCCCAACTGCTTTCTGCCCCTCGTGCGCCCGTGCCCGGGCGTCGTCACTGTCCACGACCTCGCCTTCGAGGCGTTCCCGGACGACTTCGCGCCGCGCACGCGCTGGAAGTACCGCGTGCTCGCGCGGGCGGCCGCGCGATCGGCGGAGCGGGTGATCGGCGTCTCGCAGGCGACGGCCGACGACGTCGTGGCGCGCTGGGGCGTTGCGGCGGAGCGCGTGCGGGTCGTGCCGAACGCGCCCGCGTTGCCGCTTGGTGGCGGGCCGGTCGCTTTGGACGGCGGCGAGCCGTACCTGCTCGGCGTGGGCGACCTGCGCGCGAAGAAGGCGTGGGATGTGCTCGTGCGCGCGTGGCGGCGCTCCGGGCTGCCGCACCGGCTCGTCATCGCCGGCGCCGACGCCGGCGAGGGCGCGCGGCTGCGCGCGCTCGGCGGGCCGCGGCTCGAGCTGCCCGGCTACGTCGACGACGCGCGCCTGGACCCGCTGCTGCGCGGCGCGGCGGCGCTCGTCCACCCCTCACGCTACGAGGGCTTCGGCATGGTCGTGCTGGAGGCGATGGCCCGCGGCGTGCCGGTGGTCTGCGCGAACGCGACCGCCCTGCCCGAGACCGCGGGCGGCGCGGCGGCGCTCTTCCCGGTCGACGACGACGACGCCCTCGCCGCGACGCTGCGCGTCGTCCTCGCGCACCCGGCGATCTGGACGGCCCGCGGCCGCGCCCGCGCGGCCGAGTTCTCCTGGGAGCGCACGGCGCGGGCGACCTGGGACGTCTACGCCGAGCTGCTCTGATGCGCGTCGTCGCGGTCGTCCTGAGCGTCGACGAGGCGGCGCTGCTGGAGACCTCGCTGCCGCCCGCGGTCGCCCAGGCGGACGAGGTCCTCGTCGTCGACGACGCGTGCACGGACGCGACGGCGGCGGTGGCGCGGCGGCTCGGCGCGCACGTCGTCCGGTTGGAGCGGCGGGTGTCGTACGCGTCGGCGATGAACGCCGGCCTGGCCGCGACGCGTGGCGCCGATGCGGTGCTGCTCCTCAACGCCGACTGCGTCCTGGAGGACGGCTTCGTCGCTGCGGCGAGCGCGGCGCTCGAGGGCGATCGCGTCGGCTCCGTCGCCCCGCTGCTCCTGCGCGCGACGGCCGGCGACGAGGTCGACGCCGCCGGCATGACGATCGA
>DASXRF010000462.1:0-2951 GCA_036506755.1 Solirubrobacteraceae bacterium
GCGCGCCGCGGCGACGACGAGGATCGCCAGCGCGAGCGCGTAGAACGCGAGCGGGACGTGGCGGCGCCAGCCCGGCCGCACGGGCGCGATCGACGCGAGCAGCGTCGGGTTGGCGAACGCCCGCGCGCGGCGCCGGCGCGCGCGCTCGCCGCGCACGTAGCGCGCGATCGCGACCGGCACCAGCAGCAGCACCAGCAGGACGAGGGGAGAGCCGAACGACATCTATGGCGTCTTGGCCGGGCGCGCTCCGAGCGTCACGAGCCGGGACTCGCGCGTGCCGTCGGAGCGGACGATCTCGACCTCGACGTCGTCGCCCGGGTGGCGGCCGGCGATGGCGTCGGCTACGTCGGCGGGGCTGGCGATGCGATGCCCGGCGACGCGGGTGACCACGTCGCCGTAGCGGATCCCGGCATCCTGGGCCGGCCCGCCGCTGGTCGCCGACTCGACGAACGCGCCCTCGCCGGGGCGCAGGCCGCGCTGGGCGGCGACGCGCTCGGAGACCGGGCTGGTCTGCAGGCCCAGGAACGGGCGGACGATCGGCTTGCCCTGCTCGAGGCGCGGGACGACCTCGCGCACGGTGTTGGCCGGCACGGCGAAGCCGATGCCCACGTTGCCGCCGCCGCGCCCGCCGGTCTCGATCTGCGAGTTGACGCCGATGACGCGCGCGCGGGCGTCGAGCAGCGGGCCGCCGGAGTTGCCCGGGTTGATCGGCGCGTCGGTCTGGATGACCTCGTCGATGTCGAAGCCGTTGGGCGCCTGGATGTGGCGGCCCAGCCCCGAGACGATCCCCGCGGTCGCCGTGCGGTCCAGGCCGAACGGGTTGCCGATCGCCACCGCGACGTCGCCGATGCGCACCTTGCTCGAGTCGGCGAGCGCGAGCGGATGCAGGACGCCCGCGAGCGACGGGTCGACGCGCAGCACGGCGAGATCGGACGACGCGTCGCGGCCGAGCACCGGGGCGTCGAGCGTGCGGCCCTGATCGCCGAAGCGCACCTGCGCGACGCCGGCCCCGCCGACGACGTGCGCGTTGGTCACGATCGTCCCCGAGCGGTCGATCAGGAAGCCGGTGCCGGTGGACTGCGCGCCGCCCTCGCGCGCGGCGACCGACACCACGCCGCGGCTCGCCCGCGCGTAGATCTGGCCGACCTGCGTGGCGCCGAGCCGCCCGCCCGCGGCGCGCAGCGGCGCCGGGTCGTGCGAGCGGCCGACCCCGAGCACGGCGAACAAGCCGATGATCACGGCCGCGCCGGCCACGGCGCTGAGCAGGACGGCGAGCGGCGTTCGCGAGCGCCGGCGGGGCTCCTCGTCGGCGGGCGGCTCGGGGGTCGAGAGCTTGGGGAGGGGCCGCAGCTCGGGCTGGACGGCGGGCGGCTCTTCGGGGGCCGGTCCTCCTGACCACAGCCGCTCGCGTTGGCTCATACGCGCAGGCTAGGCGCCCGCCTCTAAGAAATCGATCAAATCTGCGCGCCAACTCCATGGCCCGACCCACCGCGTCGGTGTCGAAGCGCCGACTCAGCGTCAGGCGGGCTGGCCCTCGGCGGTGTGTGCCCGGGCCACGAGCCCCACGATGTCGCGCATGATCCGCGTCAGCTCGAAGTCCTTGGGGGTGTAGACCGCCGCGACCCCGGCCGCCTTGAGCGGCTCGACGTCGGCCTCGGGGATGATCCCGCCGACGACCACCGGCGCGTCGACGCCCGCGTCGCGCAGCGCCTCCATGACGCTGGGGATCAGCTCGCGGTGCGAGCCCGAGAGGATCGACAGCCCGATGATGTGCACGCCCTCGTCGAGCGCCGACTTCGCGATCTGCCCCGGGGTGAGGCGAATTCCGTCGTAGACGACGTCCATGCCCGCGTCGCGCGCCCGCACGGCGATCTGCTCGGCGCCGTTGGAATGGCCGTCCAGGCCGGGCTTCCCGACGAGGATCTTCAGCGTGCGGCCGAGCGCCTCGGACACGCGCCCGACCTCCTCGCGCACCTCCTCGAGCTCGGCGCTCCCCGGCGCGGCCGTGGCCTCGCCGACGCCCGTGGGCGCGCGGTAGGAGCCGAAGACGTCGCGCAGCGTCTGCGACCACTCGCCGGTCGTCGCCCCGGCGCGGGCGGCGGCGATGGTGGCCGCCATGATGTTCTCGCCCTCCTCGCCGGCCACGCGCGCGAGCTCGGCGAGCGCCGCGTCGACGGCAGCCTGGTCGCGCTGGGCGCGCCAGCGCTCGAGCTCGGCGATCTGCTCGGCCTCGACCCCGGGGTCGACGACGAGGATCCCGCCGTCCTCGCCGGTGGCCAACGGCGAGGGCTCGGTCTCGGTGAACTTGTTGATGCCGACGACGATCTGCTCGCCGGTCTCGATGCGCCGGATGCGCTCGCGGTGCGAGTCGACCAGCGCGGCCTTCATGTACGGGACGGCCTCGACCGCGCCGCCGTGCTCGGCGACCACCGCCATCTCGGCGCGCGCGCCGTCGACCAGCTCGGCCACCAGCCCCTCCATCACCTTCGACCCCTCGAAGATGTCGGCGTACTCGAGCAGGTCGGTCTCGTAGGCGAGCACCTGCTGGATGCGCAGCGACCACTGCTGGTCCCACGGGCGGGGCAGGCCGAGCGCCTCGTTCCAGGCGGGGAGCTGGATCGCGCGGGCCCGCGCGCTGCGCCCCAGGGTCACGGCGAGCGCCTCGAGCACGATGCGCTGGACGTTGTTCTCCGGCTGGGACTCGGTCAGGCCGAGCGAGTTGACCTGCACGCCGTAGCGGAAGCGCAGGTGCTTGTCGTCCCGCACGCCGTAGCGCTCGCGGCCGAGCTCGTCCCACAGAAGGGACATGGCGCGGAGCTTGGCGTGCTCCTCGACGAAGCGCACGCCGGCGTTGACGAAGAACGAGATCCGTGCGACCACGTCGGCCAACCGGTGCGCCGGTACCTGGCCCGAGTCGCGTACCGCGTCCAGTACGGCGACCGCGGTGGCCA
>DASXRF010000463.1:0-4715 GCA_036506755.1 Solirubrobacteraceae bacterium
CAGGACGGTGGCGATGATCGTCGGCGCGGGCCCGGCGCCGTTGCCCTCGCCGACGTCCTTGAGCTCGAAGAGCCCGGAGAGCACGACGGCGGGCACGGAGAGCAGGAACGAGTAGCGCGCGGCGGCGGCGCGGTTGAGGCCGGCGAACAGGCCGGCGGAGATCGTCGCGCCCGAGCGGCTGACGCCCGGGACGAGCGCGAGCGCCTGGGCGAAGCCGATCGAGATCGCGTCGCCGCCCTCGATCTCCTCGACGTCGCGCTTCTGGGTGGCGAGGCGCTCGGCGGCGAGCATCACGAACGAGAAGACGATCAGCGCGGTGCCGATCACGTAGAGGTCGCGCGCGCCGGTCTTGATCTCGTGGCGGAAGAGGAAGCCGAACACCGCGATCGGGACCGTGCCGAAGACGATGAACCAGCCCATGCGGTAGTCGTGCTCGGTCCGCCGGATCTGCTCGTCGCGCAGCCCGCGCAGCCAGGTCGAGGCGATCCGCCAGAGGTCGCGGCGGAAGTAGAGCAGCACGGCGGCCATCGTCCCGAGCTGGACGACGGCGGTGAATGCCGATCCGGGGTCCTTCCACCCGAGGAACGCCGGGACGATGCGCAGATGCGCGGTGCTCGAGATCGGCAGGAACTCGGTGAGGCCCTGGACGATGCCCAGGACGATGGCTTGTCCGGCCCCCATGCCAGCGCCGCAGGGTAGCGCGGGTCTAGCACTAGCCTGGCGCCGTGCAGGTGCGCGAGCTTGGGGCCGGGGAGACCTGGCGCGCGGCGGCGGCGCTGTTGGAGCTGCGGCCGGGATTGCGGTCGGCTGAGGCGGTCGTCGCGCGCGTGGACGGGTTGCGGGCTTCGGGCTACCGCGTCGCGGGGTCGTTCGAGCCCGGGGATGACGACGCGGCCGCGGTGGCGGGGCTTCGCCTGGGGGAGAGCCTGGCGTGGGGCGGGTACGTGTACGTCGACGATCTGGTCACGCGCGTCGCATTGCGCGGGCGCGGACACGCGGACGCGGTCCTGGCGTGGGTCGTCGAGGAGGCGCGGCGGCTGGGCTGCGGGCAGCTGCACCTCGACTCGGGCGTCGGGGCGGATCGCGCCGACGCGCATCGCTTCTACTTCCGCCACGGGATGCGGATCGTGTCGTTTCACTTCGCGCGCGGTCTTTAGCTGCCGATCGGACCGAGCCGCGGCTCGCGCCCGTGCAGCTCGAAGGCGCGGAAGCGGCTGAACGTGCGATGGCCGGGGCCGTGGAAGTCGGCGGAGCCCGTGGTCAGCAGGTCGTGGCGGTCGGCGGCGTCCGCGAGCAGCGCGGTCTGCTCTTGCGTGTGGGTGACATAGAACGCCTCGACCCCGTCGATCCCGTGGGCGACGAAGCGCTCGAGCGCTTCGAGGGTCGGGCCCGGGTCGTCGAGGTCCCAGAAGGGATGAGCCCAGACGGCGACCCCGCCGGCGTCGTGGATGGCCTGGATCGCCTGGGGGACGGTGGGCAGCGTGCGGCGCACGAAGCCCGGGGCGCCCTCGATGAGGTAGGCCTCGAGGACCGCGCCGGGGTCGGTCAGGCCCTCGTCGCGCAGGCGGGTGGCGTTGGCGGGATGCTCGAAGACGGCGGCGGCGAGATGGGGGCGGCCGAGGGGTCTGTCGCCGCGGTCGAGGTGCTCCGCCTTCAGGGCGAACCCGAGCTGTTGCAGGCGCTCGGCCATCCGGCCACCGCGGCCCTCGCGGTCGGCCCGGAACGCCGCGAGGCGCTCCTCGAGGGCCGCGTCGGCGGGGTCGATCTCGTAGCCCAGGATGTGGAAGTCGGCGTGCAGCGGGTCGATCGCGCTGATCTCGACGGCGGGGGAGAGCTTGAGGCCGTGCTCGCGCGCCGCGCGCTGCGCCGCCGGCACGCCCGCGACCGTGTCGTGGTCGCTCAGCGCGAGCAGCTCGACGCCCTCGGACGCCGCACGCGCGACGACCCGCTCCGGCGGCAGCTCGCCGTCGGAGTGCGTGGAGTGCGACTGCAGGTCGAAGGTCGGGGCGCCCAAGAGGCCCGGGACTCTTACCCACCCGCCTGCCGCAGCGCAATCGTGGCCGCTATGTGCGAGAGGTGCGTCAGGCCCTGCGGGAAGTTGCCCGCCGGCTCGCCGGTGCGCGTGTCGAGCTCCTCGGAGAAGAGCCCGAGCGGCGTGGCCGCGCACATGGCGCGCTCGTAGGCCTCGCGCGCCTCGGCGTGCCGGCCCAGCCGCGCCAGGCACTCGACCAGCCAGAAGCTGCACGCCAGGAAGGCGCCCTCGCGCCCGGGCAGGCCGTCGTCGCCCTCGTAGCGGCGCAGCAGGCCGGCGTCGTCGAGCACCTCGCGCACGGCGTCGACGGTCGTGTGCATGCGCGCGTCGTCCCAGGCGACGATCCCGCCGACCGGCAGCAGCAGCGCGGTGCTGTCGAGCTGCGGCTCGCCGAGCACCTGCAGGAACGTCCCGCGCTCCTCGTCGAAGCCGTCGCCGAGCACCGCCTCGCGGGCGGCATCGCGCTCGCGCCGCCAGCGTGCCGCGGGCACGCGGCGCCGCAGCGCCTCGCCGAGCCGCAGCCCGCGGTCGAGCGCCGACCAGCACGTCGCCTTGGAGTGCACGAAGTGGCGTTCCTCGCCGCGCACCTCCCAGAAGCCGCGGTCCGGATCGCGCCACACCTCGGCCGCCGCGTCGACGACGCTGGCGATGAAGCGCCACTCGTCGTCGTCGGGCACGTGCCCGCGCAGGTAGCGGCGCCACGCGAGGTTGACGATCTCGCCGAGCTCGTCGTGCTGGTCCTGCTCGACGGCGTCGTTGCCGGCGCGGACGGGGCGCGCGCCGCGGTAGCCGGCGAGGGGCAGCTCGGACTCGCCGATGCGCCGCTCGCCCGCCACGCCATAGGCCACCTGGAGGTCGCCGGCGTGGCCGGCTGCGCTGCATGATGTAGCGCGCGAAGCGCTCGGGCTGCTCCTCGCAGCCGATCTCCGCCAGCGAGCGCATGGTGAAGGTCGAGTCGCGCACCCAGCTGTAGCGGTAGTCCCAGTTGCGCACCCCGCCGGGCGTCTCGGGCAGCGAGGTGGTCGGCGCGGCGACGACGGCGCCTGTCGTCTCGTAGACCAGCGCGCGCAGGGTCAGCGCCGACCGCAGCACGCCGGGGCTGCGTGCGTCCTCGCGCACGTGCCCGGCCCAGGCTCGCCACCACTCGACGGTGGCGTCGAGCTGCGCGTCGAGCTCGGAGGGCGGCGGCGCGGCCAGCGGGGCGTCGAGGCGGTGAGGCTCCACGAAGGTGAGTGCCAGGCGCGCCCGCTCGCCGGCCCGGACGACGCGCGCAGCGAGGGGGCCTCGTCGGGCACACTCGCCCGGTACCCCGGCCGCGTGGTGCGAGATGCGTCCGGCGCCGGACGCGCGGATGTGCGAGCCCGCGGGGTGGGGTAGCTGACGAGGTGCGGCCGTGTCGAGCACAGGAGGTTCGCGTCGATGTCCGAGACCGTTGCGCAGTTCATCCTCGGGCGCCTGACGGAGTGGGGCGTCAGGCGCGTCTACGGCTATCCGGGCGACGGCATCAACGGCCTGCTCGGCGCCTTCCATCACGTGCCGCAGCTCGAGTTCATCCAATGCCGCCACGAGGAGATCGCCTCGTTCGCCGCCACCGCCCACGCGAAGTTCACCGGCGAGGTCGGGGTGTGCATGGCGACCTCCGGGCCGGGGGCGATCCACCTGCTCAACGGGCTTTACGACGCCAAGCTCGACCACCAGCCGGTGGTGGCGATCGTCGGCCAGCAGAAGCGCGTCTCGCTCGGCGCGGAGTACCAGCAGGAGGTCGACCTGCAGACGCTGTTCAAGGACGTCGCGCACGAGTTCGTGCACGTCTGCATGGCGCCCGCCCAGTCGCGCCATCTCGTCGATCGCGCGATGCGCGTCGCGGCCGCCACCCGCTCGCCGGCGTGCATCATCGTCCCCAACGACGTCCAGGAGTCGCCCTACGAGCCGCCGCCGCGCGAGCACGGCGCCGTGTTCTCCTCGCCGGGCTACGCCTCGCCGCGCGTCGTCCCTGCCGAGGACGAGGTGCGCCGGGCGGCGGAGGTCCTCAACGCCGGCGAGCGCGTGGCCATGCTCATCGGCGCGGGCGCGATCGGCGCCGAGGACGAGGTGATGGAGGTCGCCGAGCTGCTCGGCGCGGGCGTCGCCAAGGCGCTCAACGGGCGGGCCGCGCTGCCCGACGACGTGCCCTACGTGACCGGCTCGATCGGCCTGCTGGGCACCAAGCCGTCCTACGACCTGATGGAGGGCTGCGACACGCTGCTGATGATCGGGTCGAGCTTCCCGTACTCGGAGTGGCTGCCCAAGGAGGGCCGGGCGCGCGGGGTGCAGATCGACATCGACGGGCGCCACGTGGCCATGCGCTACCCGATGGAGTGCGCGCTGGTCGGCGACGCCAAGGCGACGCTGCAAGCGCTGGTCCCGCACCTGCGCCGCAAGCAGGACCGCTCCTGGCAGGACGGCATCGCCGAGGACGTCGACCGCTGGTGGCGCATCCTCGACGAGCGCGCCCATCAGGGCGCCGACCCGCTGAACCCGCAGCTCGTCTTCCACGAGCTCTCGAGCCGGCTGCCCGACGGCGCCATCCTCACCAGCGACTCGGGCTCGGCGACGAACTGGTGGGCCCGCCATCTGCGCGTGCGCAGCGGGATGAAGGCGGCGCTCAGCGGGACGCTCGCGTCCATGTGCCCGGCGGTGCCCT
>DASXRF010000464.1:0-10708 GCA_036506755.1 Solirubrobacteraceae bacterium
GCGAGGGCCCGCCGAACGGGGCGAAGGTTGGCTGACGCGGCACTAGATGATCACGGCGACCGTGCCGCCGTCGGCCGACCATGCCGCGCCGGTGACCGTGCTGGCCAGCTCGGAGCAGAGGACCAGGCACACGCGCGCGATCTCCTCGGGCTCCGCGAAGCGGCCGAGCGGCACCTTGGCCGCCTGGGCGGCGAGGGCCTCCTCGCGCGAGACCCCCTGCTCGCGCGCGGCCTGGTCGCCCAGCGCCCCGGGCGCCATCCACAGCTCGCTGGCGACCGGCCCCGGGGCCACGGCGTTGACCAGCACGCCCTTGCCGGCCCACAGGTCCGCCCACGCGCGCGAGAGCGACAGCTGCGCCGCCTTGGTCACCGAATAGGCGACGTTGGTCAGCGACGGTCGCTTGCCGGCCGACGAGGCGACGTTGACGATCCGCCCCCAGCCGGCGTCGGCCATCCGCGGCGCGGCCTCGCGCATGAGCCGCATCGACGCCATCACGTGCAGCTCCCACTGCCCCTGCCAGTCCTCGTCGGTGAGGTCGTCGGGGGACCGGGCGAAGCTCGTCCCCGCGTTGTTGACGAGCACGTCGATGCCGCCCATCTGCTCCGTCGCGCACGCGACGACGCGCCGCGCGATGTCGGGCTCGGTCACGTCGGCGGCCAGCCACTCGGCCCCGAGCTCCTCCGCCGCCGCGCACAGCGCCTCCTCCCCGCGCGCCACCATCAGCACGCGCGCCCCCTCTCCGGCCAGCTGGGCGCTCAGCGCGCGGCCGATGCCGCGGCTGGCTCCCGTCACGACGCACACCCGATCGCGCAGTCCGAAGTCCATGGCGCAGATCATGACTGGCGACAATCCCGGCATGGCCTCCCACACCGCCTACCTGCAGTTCGACACCAGCGAGCGCCGCGAGTTCGTGCGCATCACCGACGACGTCCAGCGCGCGGTCGACGAGTCCGGCGTGCGCGAGGGGATGGTGCTCGTCAGCGCGATGCACATCACCGCCGGGGTCTGGGTCAACGACGACGAGCCCGGCATCCTCGCCGACACGCTGGAGTGGCTCGACAAGCTCGCGCCGCCGTCGTGGAAGGCGCCGGCCAACGACGTCGCCCGCGCGCTGTTGCCCGACCCGGGCGACTTCCGTCACCACCGCGGCGGCGGCGAGGACAACGGGGACGCCCACTGGAAGAACCTGCTCGTTCACCACCAGGTCGTCCTGCCGATCACCGGGGGCCGGCTGGACCTCGGCCCCTGGCAGGCGGTCTTCTACTGCGAGTTCGACGGGCGCCGCCGCAAGCGGCTGGTCATCAAGGTGCTTGGGGAGTGACCTGCGCGGTGCAGAACGCGCACCGGCGCGCCTTGACCGGGATGTCGCTCAGGCACTCCGGGCACGCGCGCACGGTCTCGTCCACGGGCGGTTCGGTCCGCAACCGCGCCATCAGCACGTTGACCGGCTTGATGACGAAGAAGAACAGCACCGCCGCGATGATCAGGAAGGCGATCAGCGCGTTGATGAAGTCCCCGTAGGCGAAGCGGCTGCCGTTGATCGTGAAGGCGAGCTCGCCGAAGTCCGGCTTGCCGCCGATCGCCGCGATCAGCGGCGTGACGAGGTCCTTGACGAAGGCGGTGACGACCGCCGTGAACGCGGTGCCGATGACGACGGCGACCGCGAGGTCGACGAGGTTGCCGCGCAGGATGAACTCGCGGAAGTCCTTGAGCAGCCGGGGCATGGCGCGGCAGTCTTACAGCCGCCGCGTCACCAGCGTCGCCGCGACGCGCCGCGTCCCGGCGACCGCCGACACCCGGACGCGGTAGTCGCCCCGCGCGCGCCTATCGGAGGCCAGGCGGATGCGGAAGGTCCGGTTGGCCGTGCGCGCGCTCGGACCCGTCCGCTGGACCAGCCGGCCGGCGCGCAGGACGTCGACGGTGACCGTCGCCGCCTGCACGACGCGGAACGGGATGCCCACCGGGCGGTTGAAGCGTCCGCGAACACCGGGGCCTCCAGCTTGTAGGAGCGCAGCAGCCCGCAGCTCGCGCGCCGGTAGAACGACGGCCGCGACCGGAAGCGGCCGTGCAGCCGGCGCAGCGTGAGGCGCCGGACGTCCTGGCGCGCGCCGCGCCGCGCCGACAGGCGCACGAAGAAGATGCCGTCGCTGACCCTGCGACCGCGCACGTTCGCCCGGCCCTTCCAGGTGAAGGGACGCCGGACGCGGAAGTGCGCGACGCGCCGCTGCCCGTAGACGAGCCGCCCGTGCGAGGACTGGAAGACGTCGACGCCGACCGTCCCGGCGCGTCGCGGCGAGAACGAGATCGCGACCCCGTGCCCGCGTGGGCGCGCCGCGGCCGACGTGAACACGGCGCTCGACGCGCACGCCGCCGGCGCGCCCGGCCGGCCGGCGGGCGCCGACGAGCCCGCGCCCGCCTCGGAGGCGAACCGGTACGTGTACGGCCCGCGCCCGTAGGTCGACGCCACCAGCGTCCCGGAGTCGCCGGGCTTGAGCTGGAGGTGGTTGACCGGCGAGGCGGGCAGCCCGGTGCCGAGCGGGGCCCACTGCGACCCGTTGCGATCCGCCGAGATGAACGCGCCGACGTCTGCCGACGATCACCTGGTCCCCGCGGACGAGCACCGCGTTGGCGGGCGAGTCGGGCAGGTTGCCGGTGTCCGTGAAGTGCTGGCCGGAGTCGGTCGAGCGGTACAGGCCGGCGCTCGTCGCGGCGTAGACGCGCGACGGGTTGGTCGGGTCGACCGCGAGCTGGAAGCCCAATCTTCTCGGCGCGCTTCGTCTTAGCGCACACGCGTGCCCGAGCACCCCGGTTCCCGGGGCGTCGTGTCCGGGGGCGGACGGCTCTCAGTAGGCGCCGCGCGCGCCCAGGACGGCGGGCAGCGTGGCGAGGAGGATCTCGACGTCGCGCGCGACCGACCAGCCGGCGACGTACTGGTAGTCGAGCCGCACCATCTCGCGGAACGAGACGTCCGAGCGGCCGGAGATCTGCCACAGCCCGGTGATCCCGGGGCGCAGGTCGAGGCGGCGCACGTGCCAGTCCTCGACGAGGCGGGCCGCTTCCTCGTGGATGAGCGGGCGCGGCCCGACGAGGCTCATCTCGCCACGCAGCACGTTGATCAGCTGCGGCAGCTCGTCGAGCGAGGTCCGGCGCAGCAGCGCGCCGACGGGGGTGATGCGCGGATCGCGACGGACCTTGAACATCAGGCCGTCGCCGTGCTCGTTGGCCGCGGCCAGCTCTGACTTGCGCGCCTCGGCGTCGGCGTACATCGAGCGGAACTTCCAGACGCGGAACGCGCGCCCCCCGCGGCCGGCGCGCGGTTGCTTGAAGAAGACCGGTCCGGGCGAGGTGAGCCTGATCGCCGCCGCGACGACCGCGAAGACGGGTGAGAGTGCGACGAGCGCGGTCCCCGCCAGGGCGACGTCGAGGACGCGCTTGGCCGCCTGCGACGCGCGGCCCAGCTGTGGGACGCCGATCGACAGGAGCGGCAGGCCGCCGACGCCGTCGAGCGCCTGCGCGCCGTCGAGGAACTCGAACAGCCGGGGGACGACGTCGATGGCGACGCCCGCGTCGCGGCACACGCGCAGCCCGCCCAGCAGCTCGTCGTGGCCGGTCCGCGAAAAGGCGAAGATGACCCGGTCGACGGCGAGCTCGCGCAGCAGGCGCGGAAGGTCCTCCATGCGCCCGAGCCACGGGAGGTCGAGGCCCTCGACCTCGTACACCTCGTCGTCGACGACGCCGAGCGCGTCGAGGCCGACCTCGCGATAGCGACGCAGCGCGTCGGCGAGCTGCGCGGCCACGTGGCCGGATCCGACGATCAGCGTGCGCTGGCGCAGCGGAGCGAGGCGGTGCACGAAGGTGCGCACGGCCGAGCGCAGCAGGCCGCTGCCGATCGCCAGGCCGGCCGCCGCCAGCGCGGCGGCGGGGCGGAAGCCGGCGCCGCCGAGCGCGGCGAGGCCCACGAGCAGCCACGACATCACCACGGCGGTGGTCAGCAGGCGCGCCGCGTCGGGCACGCCGCTCGCCCAGGTGCGCAGGTCGGCGCGCGCCGACAGGCCCGAGCCGAAGCAGAGGACCAGCCAGACGGCGGCGGTCAGCGCGCTGAAGGCGAGGTTCCCGGCGCCGGCGAGGCCGAGCAGGCCGGCGGCGACGACGCCGGTGATCAGCCCGGCGGCGAGGTCGGCCGCGCCGAGCAGCTGACGCAGCAGCGCCCAGCGGTGCATCGCGCGGGAGCGCGCGGGATGCGGCGCCGCTTCGAGCAGCGCCGACTCGAGGGCGACAGCGTCGATCTCGGGGAACTCGGGACGCACCTCCCGGTCATCGGCCGCGCCGATGGGGGCGTGAACCCGGTCGCCGGCTTGCTGGACGCTCGTCCCAGGCCCCGGCCGGCCCGCGCCGCGCCGCGCGGCGCCGGGAACCTGCGCTAGGCGCGCGCCTTCGCCGGCTTTCCGGCGTCGCCGATCTCGAGCACTGCGAGGAAGGCGTCCTGAGGCACCTCGACGCGCCCGACCTGCTTCATGCGCTTCTTGCCCTCTTTTTGGCGCTCGAGCAGCTTGCGCTTGCGACTGATGTCCCCGCCGTAGCACTTGGCCGTGACGTCCTTGCGGTAGGCCTTGACGGTCTCGCGGGCGATGATGTGCGAGCCGATCGCCGCCTGGATGGGGACGTCGTACTGCTGGCGGGGGATGCGCTCGCGCAGCTTCTCGGTGAGCGTGCGGCCGATGTCGTAGGCCTTGTCGCGGTGGACGATCATCGACAGCGCATCGACCGGGTCGCCGGCCAGCAGGACGTCGAGCTTGGCCATGTTGGACGGCTTCATCCCGATGACGTCGTAGTCCAGCGACGCGTAGCCGCGGGTGCGCGACTTGAGCTGGTCGAAGAAGTCGAGCACGACCTCGGCGAGCGGCAGGTCGTAGGTGATCTGCACGCGGTCGGCGGAGAGGAAATGCATGCCCGAGTGGTCGCCGCGGCGCTCCTGGCAGAGCTCCATCACGGCGCCGATGTCCTCCTTGCGGCACAGGATCGACGCGCGGATGTAGGGCTCGCGGACCTCGGCGATCCGGGCGGGCTCGGGGAAGGCCGACGGGCTGTGGACCTCGATGTCCTCGCCGTTGGTCAGCGTGACCTCGAAGGCGACCGACGGCATCGTCGCCATCAGCTCGAGGTCGTACTCGCGCTCCAGGCGCTCGCGGACGATGTCCATGTGCAGCAGGCCCAGGAAGCCGCAGCGGAAGCCGAAGCCGAGAGCGTCCGAGGTCTCGGGCTCCCACGTCAGCGCGGCGTCGTTGAGCGTGAGCTTCTCGAGCGCGTCGCGCAGGTCGGGGTAGTCGTCGGAGTCGATCGGGAACAGGCCGCAGAAGACCATCGGCTTGACCTCGCGGTAGCCGGGCAGCGCCTCGGTCGCCGGATTGGCCTTGGTCGTCAGCGTGTCGCCGACGCGCAGCTTCGTGACGTCCTTGATGCCGGTGATCAGGAAGCCGACCTCGCCCGCGCTCAAGCCCGCGGCCGGCGTCATCGCGGGCGTGAAGAAGCCGATGTCGTCGATGTCGGCCTCGGTGCCGGCGACCATGGCGCGGATCGCCTCGCCCTTGGTGAAGCGGCCGTCGACGACGCGGATGTAGGCGATCACACCGCGGTACTGGTCGAACTCCGAGTCGAAGATCAGCGCGCGCGGCGGCGCGTCGGGGTCGCCGGCGGGCGGCGGGACGCGCTGGACGAGCTGCTCGAGGACGTCGGTGACCCCGTCGCCGGTCTTGCCGCTGATGCGCAGGATCTCGTCGGCGGGCTCGCCGATGAGCTCGGAGACCTCCTCGGCCACGCGCTCGGGCTCGGCGCCGGGCAGGTCGATCTTGTTCAGACAGGGGATGAGCTCGAGGCCGCTGTCGACGGCCAGATACGTGTTGGCGACCGTCTGCGCCTCGACGCCCTGGCTGGCGTCGACGACGAGCAGCGCGCCCTCGCAGGCGGCCAGGCTGCGCGAGACCTCGTAGGTGAAGTCGACGTGCCCGGGCGTGTCGATGAGGTGCAGCTGGTAGGTCTCGCCGTCGCGCGCCTCGTAGAAGACGCGGACGGCCTGGGCCTTGATCGTGATGCCGCGCTCGCGCTCGAGGTCCATGGAGTCGAGGACCTGGGCGCGCATCATCCGCGGGTCGACCGTGTGGGTGAGCTCGAGGATGCGGTCGGCCAATGTCGACTTGCCGTGGTCGATGTGGGCGATGATCGAGAAGTTGCGGATGTGGCGCTGGTCGGCCATGGGAGTCCGCTTGAGGATATGGAGGCCTCGACGAGGTCGGGCCGTGGCGCGTCGTCAGGCCACGCCCTCGCGGCGCGGCCGCCGCGACGCGCCGAGCGCGAGGGCGGCGCGAGCGAGCACGGCGGGGCCGCTGTCGCCCGGCTCGGCCGTGGCGACGCCGACCGAGAGCCCCGTCGCGCCGGCCGAGGCGCGCAGCCGGCGGGCGACGTCGTGGGCCTCGCGGGGATCGGCGACCGCCACGAGCGCGGCGAACCGGTCGCGGCCGACGCGGAAGAGCTCGTCGCCGCTGCGCAGGGCGGCCGAGACCCCGGCGGCGACGGCGCGCAGCGCGCGCTCGCTCGCCTGGCAGGCGCGGCGGCGGTCGGCAGTCTGGGCGGGGTCGACACCGATGAGCACGATGACGACGTCTTCGCGGCCCTCCGCGCGGGCGAGCGCCGCGTTGAAGGCGGCGTGGTCGCCGAGTCCGGTCAGCGGGTCGCGCATGGTCAGGCTCGGGTCGGCATCGCATGCTCCGGGCTGTAGCCGCGGGCGGCCGCCGTCGGCCGATTACCGAGCGAAGCGGCCGCGGACGAGCCGGCGGACCTGCTCGACGTCGGGCAGCTGCATCCAGACGACGGCGGCCACGAAGGCCGCCGTCCCGACGGCGCCCGCCAGGCCGACGCTGATGATCTGCCCGACCAGGGCGCGGCCGAAGAGGGCGTCGAGCGCCGCCCAGGTGACGTAGGCGACGAGCCCGAGGAGCGCCGAGGCCACCGCGATGGCCGCGACCGCGGCGGCGGTCCGGCGGCCCTCGAGGCGGCCGTGCAGCGCGCGGCGCAGGGCGATCGCCTGGGTGGCGGTCATCCCCGCCGACGCGACCGCCGTGCCGATGACCAGCCCCGCGATGCCGTACGGGCGGTAGAGCGCGAGCGAGACCGCGGCGTTGACGACGAGGTTGGCTGCGGCGAGGGCGGTCGGGATCCAGGGGCGCTGCAGCGAGAAGAACGCGCGCGTGAGCAGCAGGTTGACGCCGGCGAACGGAAGGCTGAACGAGAACCAGAACAGCGCCAGCGAGACCTGGTCGGTCGACGAGGCGCCGAACGCGCCGTGCTCGTAGATCAGCCGCGTGATGGGCGTGGCGAGCACGCCGGTGAAGACGGCGGCGGGCAGCAGCATCAGGACGATCTGGCGGACCCCCGACGCGGCCGTCGCGCGCAGGCCGTCGAGGTCGCCGCGCGCGGCGAGCCGCGACAGCGCCGGGAACAGGACGGTCGCCAGGGCCACGCTGAAGACGCCCTGGGGGAGCATGTAGATGCGAAAGGCGGCGTCGATCGCGCGGGGCGCCTGGTCGGAGACCAGCGAGCCGAGGGTCGAGTTGATCAGCAGGTCGAAGTTGATGACGCCGAGGCCGATCGTGACCGGCAGCATCAGCTTGAAGATGCGCCCGACCCGCGGGTCGCGCGGATCGAAGTGCACGTCGAAGCGAAAGCCGACGCGGCGCAGGACCGGCAGGGCCATCGCGAGCTGGACCGCGGTGCCCAGCAGGACGCCGATGGCGTACGCGTACAACTCGTCGTCGCCGTGGAAGAACGGCCGCGCCACGACGAGCACGGCGATGATCACGACGTTCCAGACGAGCGGTGCGATCGCCGGGATCGAGAAGTGCTCGTAGGCGTTGAGGATCCCGACGACGAGGCCGTTGACGCCGAGCAGGACGACGATCGGGAACAGGACGCGGCTGAGGCCCACGGTGAGGTGGTCGAGCTCGGCCGTGAACTCGTCGCCGGTGAACAGCGGCATCACCACGCCGGCGGCGAGGATGAAGAACGCGGTGATCGCGCCGAGGATCCCGATGATCAGCACGAGCAGCGTGCTCGCGAGACGGAAGGCCTCGCGGCGCTTGCCCTGCTCGAGCAGCTCGGTGAACACGGGGACGAACGCGGCGCTGAGTGCGGCGTCGGCGAACAGCGAGCGCACCAGGTTGGGCACCTGGAAGGCGATCGTGAACGCGCTGAAGGCGCCCGACGTGGCGAAGTACGACGAGGCGACGATCTCGCGCACGAGCCCGGCGATCCGCGACAGGCCGGTCGCGGCGCTGAAGATGGCGGTGTTGCGAGCGATACCCCCGCCGCCGCCCGGCGGGGCGCCGTGCGTCGGCTGCTCCGGGTCGTCGCCGGCGGCCCGCGGGGCGGTCGTGTCGGCGGCCACGGGTGCGCTATCGTACGGCCCGCCACGGGCGGTCTCTCAACCCGTGGCCTTTGCGCGTCCATGGCCAACATTCACTCGCAGAAGAAGCGCATCCTGCGCGCCCAGCGTGAGCGGCTCGAGAACCGCCGCTACACCTCGACGGTGAAGACCTACTTCCGCCGACTGGCCGCCGCGGTGGAGGCCGGCGACGACGCGAAGGCCGACGCCGACCATCGCGAGCTCGTCTCCCTGATCGACAAGGCCGTCAAGACGGGCGCCCTGCATCGCAACAACGGCGCGCGCAAGAAGAGCCGCGCGGCGCGGTTGCGGCGCGGCGAGCCGTCGGCGTAGCGCGCTCTCGCCGGGCGCCGGTTTCCCGGCGGGGTGGCTCAGCCGCTTGTCGCCCTCACGGACGCGGGGCGGGCACGATCGGCCGCAGCGGCGGCTGGCGCAGCCGCGGTCCGCAGCCGGGTCGCGTGGCGGGCGGCCGTCCGAGACCGGGCGCCGGCGGGAGTGCCGCGGCGGGATGCGTGCAGCCCTCCTGGACCATCGTGGGACAGCTGTTGTCCGGGGCGCGCTGCCCGCGCGCGAGGTGGCGGCAGACCGGCACGCACGGACCAGTGCCCTCGCGGAAGCACGAGGCGCTCCGCCGCCCGGGCCGCCCGGGGAGTTCGGGGCGGCCGGGGCGTCCGGGGAGTTCGGGCCGGTCCGGGGAGTCCGGGGTGCGCGGGGAGTTCGGGGCGTCCGGGAAGCGGGGCCCGGGGCGGCGGCACGCGTGGCAGGTGCAGCTTGCGCTCGGCCGCCGACCGCGTCGCCGGCCGGTCGGCCCGGTCCACGACGAGCGCTGCGGCGCCGACGCCGAGGGCGACAACCGCGAGGGCGCGCGCGATGCGCATCACGGCGCAAGCCCAATGTCGCGAGTCGTAGGTTCGGGGGCATCGCCGGCAGATGCCGGGTCGTTCCTGCCGGTGCCCGGCACCCGCTCGCATACTGGGGGTACGTGTGCGGGTGCCGGGGGCCGGCAGGGGCGGCCCGGCGCCGCCGAATGCCGTCGAACTTCCGACTCGGGGCACTAGCGCGCCTCGGCGAGCAGGCGGTCGAGGTCGAGCTCGCCGAAGCCGCCGGTCAGATGGCCCTCGGCATCGCGCGGCCACTGGTCCACGGGTCGGTCCCAGCACAGCTCGACGTCGTTGCCGTCGGGGTCCGAGACGTAGATGGCCTCGTGCGTGCCGTGGTCGGAGGCCTGGCGGACGGGCCAGTCGACCTCGCGCAGGCGACGCAGCGCGTCGGCCAGCCCGGCCCGGGTCGGATAGGCGATCGCCACGTGGTGCAGGCCCGCGACGCCGTCGGGTTGCGGCGGGCCGCCCGCGGACTTCCACGTGTTGAAGCCGAGGTGGTGGTGATAGCCGCCGGCCGAGACGAACAGGATATCGCCGGTCGTCCCCCAGCCGGGCACGCCGCGCGCCTCCATGATCACGTCGAAGCCCAGGACGCCGACGTAGAAGTCGCGGACCCGGTCGATGTCCGCCGTGCGCAGGTGGACGTGGCCGATGCGCACGCCGGGCTCGATCGGGCGCGGCGCGCGCTCGCGGGGCGTGACCGGAGGGTCGGTCATGACGCTGCCCGGAACCGTAGCCCCGCGGCGCTGAGGCTGACGACGAGCAGCGCGACGTCGTCGGGCCGCTCGCGGTCGCCGCTCGCCTCCGCCATCACCGCGTCGCACAGGACGCTGAGGTCGCCCCCGTCCCACGCGCCGGCGATCTGCGCCAGGCGCTCGATGCCCGCCTCCAGCGAGGCGCCCGGCCCCTCGATCAGCCCGTCGGTGTAGAGCAGCAGCGTGCCGCGCGGCGGCAGCTCGGCCACGGCCTGCTCGCCGACGCGAGCGCCCGCGCCCAGCGGCGCGCCGCGGCCGCCCCCCAGCAGCGCGGGCGCGAGGCCCGGGGCGACGACGAGCGGCGGCAGGTGGCCGGCGTTGGCGTAGGCGACGCGCCGCGACGCGGGGTCGACCACGGCGTAGACGAGCGTCGTCAGGTCGGCGAGCTGCAGGTGGCAGACGAGCTCGTCGAGCCGGCGGACGACGTCGCCGGGCGGGGCGCCCTCGACGGCGTAGGCGCGCAGCGCGGCGCGCGTCTGGCTCATCGCCGATGCGGCAGGCACGCCGCGCCCGGCGACGTCGCCCACGACGAGCCCGACGCGCCGGTCGGGCAGCGCGAAGAGGTCGTACCAGTCGCCGCCGACCTGGACGCGCGGCCCGGCGGGCAGGTAGCGCGCGGCGGCGTGGACGCCGGGCAG
>DASXRF010000465.1:0-4644 GCA_036506755.1 Solirubrobacteraceae bacterium
TCCGAGCGCGCATCGCCGCCCTACAGCGCGGGCGTCGACGTGACCGCGTCGGCCACGACGTCGGCGCCCGTCTTCCCCAGGGCTTCCGGCGCGACGACGATGCGGTGCGCGAGCACGGACTGCGCCAGGCTCTGCACGTCGTCGGGAATGGCATGGCTGCGCCCCTCCAGCAGCGCGCGCGCCTTGGCCGCGCGCAGGAGCATCAGCCCGGCGCGCGGCGAGGCGCCGAGCTCGACGCGCTCGTCGTCGCGCGTGCGCTGCAGCAGCGCGACGACGTAGGCCCGCAGCGCGTCGGACGCGTGCACGCGCGCGGCCGCGTCCTGGGCGGTCAGCACGTCGGCCGCCGCGGCGACGGGCTCCAGCGCCCCGACGCGGTCGCCGTGCTCATGGTCGGCGAGCATCGACACCTCCGAGCGCGCGGTCGGGTAGCCGAGCGAGACGCGGACCATGAAGCGATCGACCTGCGCCTCGGGCAGCGGGTAGGTGCCCTCGAACTCGACCGGGTTCTGCGTGGCGAGCACGAGGAAGGGCCGGGCCAGCTCGTGGGTGTGCAGGTCGACGGTGACCGAGCGCTCCTGCATGCACTCGAGCAGGCCGGACTGCGTCTTGGGAGACGCGCGGTTGATCTCGTCGACCAGCACGACGTTGGCGAAGACCGGCCCCGGCCGGAACTCGAAGCGCGCCTCGCGCTGGTTGAAGACGTTGGTGCCGACGAGGTCGGCGGGCAGCAGGTCGGCGGTCCCCTGCACGCGCGCGAAGGCGAGGTCGAGCGACCGGGCCAGCGCGCGGGCGAGCGTGGTCTTGCCCACCCCGGGCAGGTCCTCGATGAGCACGTGGCCCTCGGCGACCAGCGCGACGAGCACGTCCTCGAGGACCTCGTCGCGGACCTCCACGGCGCGCCGCACGTTGTCGGCGACGCGCCGGATGGTGTCGGCGGCGTCGTCGAGCTCGGAGGCCGACACGCGCTCGGGGACGCTCATGGGTTCCGACCGCCTTCGGCGGTGGCGACCGTCCGCGAACTTCGTTCGCGCGGCGCCGCGACCTCGGCGCGCAGCGCGACCACCTCGTCGAGGACGGCGGCCGCGACCTCGCCCTTGGTCGAGAGCGGGACGTGGCGGTCGCCGGTGGCGGTGACGATCGTCACCTCGTTGGTGGCGACGTCGAAGCCGGCGTCGGCGCGCGAGACGTCGTTGAGGACGATCGCGTCGACCCCCTTGTCGCGCAGCTTGCGCCGCGCCTCGGCGACCGCGTCGCCGCCCGGAACGGACTCCGCGTGCTCCGCCGCGAAGCCGACGAGCGTCTGCTCGGGGCGGCGCTTCTCGGCCAGGCCGCGCAGGACGTCGGGCGTCGCCTCGAGCTCGACCGTCATCCCCGTGCGGCCCTCCTTCTTGACCTTGCCTGCGGCGGGCCCGGCCGGGCGGAAGTCGGCGACGGCGGCGGCCATGAGCAGGACGTCGCAAGCGGCGAAGGCGCGCTCGCACGCCGCCTGCAGCTGCGCGGCCGTCTCGACGTCCTCGTAGCTCACGCGCGGGTTGCGCGCGAGGGCGACGTTCGCCGCCACGACGGTGACCGCCGCGCCGCGCGCCGCGGCCTCGTCGGCCAGCGCGAAGCCCATGCGCCCGCTCGAGCGGTTGCCGACGTAGCGCACGGCGTCGAGCGGCTCGCGCGTCCCGCCGGCGCTGACCAGCACGCGCACGCCCTCGAGCGGGCCGTGAGCGCGGAATCCGTTCCGTCGGGCGACCGCCTCGATCGCCGCCAGCAGCTCGGCCGGCTCGGGCAGCCGCCCCGAGCCCCACTCGCCCTTGGACCCCAGGCGCCCGACGCCGGGCTCGAGCACGGTGACGCCCCGCGCGCGCAGCGTCGCGGCGTTGGCCCGCGTCGCCGGGTGCTGCCACATGTGGTGGTTCATCGCGGGGGCGACGATCACCGGGCACGTGGCTCCCAGCGCGGCGGTCGTCACCAGGTTGTCGGCGAGCCCTGAGGCGAGCTTGGCCAGGGTGTTGGCCGAGGCCGGCGCGATGACGTAGACGTCGGCGTTGGCGACCAGCTCGAGGTGACTGACCGGGTCATGGTCGGGCGGCGCCTGGTCGGGGAAGGCACCGCGTGCGGGGTCGCGCTCGAACTCGTCGACGAGCACGGGCGCCCCGGTCAGCGCCGCGAACGACGCCGCGCCGACGAACTGCAGCGAGCGCGGCGTCTGCAGGACGCGCACGGCATGGCCGGCGGCCGTGGCCAGCCGGACCAGCTCCAGCGACTTGTAGGCGGCGATCCCACCGGAGACCCCGAGCAGGACGCGCGCCATGTGTGGTCGCCTACCGGTAGGAGTACTTGATCTTGCCCGCGGCGACTTCCTCGAGCGCGATCGTGAGGTAGTTCTTCGACGCGGTCTCGACCATCGGGGGCGGGAACTCGTCGAACGTTCCCTCTCCGAGGTTGTGGTAGTAGGAGTTGATCTGACGCGCGCGCTTGGCGGCGACGATCACGCTGGCGTAGTTGGAGTCGACGTTCGTCAGCAGGCGGTCGATGCGGGGCGAGATCATTACGGCCAGTCTAGTTGAGCGCGGAACTGACGATGGCGGCCAGGTGCTCGACCGCGTCCTCGAGGCGGTCGTTGACCACGACGTGCGCGAACTCGTCGCGCGCGGCCATCTCCTCCTCGGCGACCTGAAGGCGCCGCTCAACCTCCTTCGGCGCGTCCGTGCCGCGCCCGACCAGGCGTAGGCGCAGCGCCTCGCGCGAGGGCGGGACGATGAACACCTGCACGGCCTCGGGCATCGCCTTGCGCACCTGGCGCGCGCCCTGGACCTCGATCTCGAGCACGACCGGCCGGCCCGTCGCCAGCACGCGCTCGAGCTCGGAGCGCAGCGTCCCGTAGCGGCGCCCCGAGTACTCGGCCCACTCGACGAAGTCGCCGGCGGCCACGCGGCGGTCGAACTCCTCGTCGGTCAGGAACCAGTAGTCGACCCCGTGGGTCTCCCCCGGCCGCGGCCGCCGCGTCGTCGCCGAGACCGACAGCGTCAGCTCGGGCATGCGCTGCAGCAGCGCGCGGATGAGAGTCCCCTTGCCGACGCCCGACGGGCCCGTGATGACGAAGACGCGAGCTATCGGTGGAGCATGCCGACCAGCTCGTTGCGCTGGCGCTCGGACAGGCCGCCGACGGTCTTGCTCGGCGAGATCTTGCACTGGCGCAGGATCTTGTCCACCTTCACGCGCCCGTACTTGGGCACGGCCAGGAGCATGTCCACGACCTTCGCCGTCTCGACGTAGTCGGGCGGCTGGAGGAGGAGGGTGTGGATGGAGTGCCGGCCGGCCTTGAGGTCGCGCTTGAGCTGCGCGCGCTTGGTGCGGATCTGGTTCGCGCGCTGGAGCGCGTCCATGCGCTGGACGAGCGACCGTTCCGGGGCCGCCGTCTGCTTCGAAGGCGAGTTCGTGGCCGGCGGCATGGGCGGCGAGTCTACACAGAGCAAGAGGCCGTTCAAGCGCTCGTTGGCCAAAAATCCCTGAACCTCGACCCAAGCTTGATGCTTGTCTAGGCAGGTTGACGGTCTTCAGCGCTTTTGCAGGGGTTTTGGAGCGCAGCCAACTCGCGGGCCACCCTCGCCCCCGCCGCCGGGTCCCGGAACGACTCGGTTCCGACGGCCACGAGGGTTGCGCCGGCCCGCAGCAGATCCAAGGCATGCTTCCCGGTGGCCACGCCGCCCATGCCGACGATCGGAACGGATATCGCCGAAGCCACCGCGGAAACCTGGGCGAGAGCGACCGAGCGGATGGCCGGACCCGAGAGCCCGCCGGTGCGCCCGCCGAGCCACGCGCCGCCGCCCGCAGGACGCAGGGCCATGCCGCGCAGCGTGTTGATCAGCGAGACGGCGTCGGCGCCGCCCGCCTCGGCGGCGCGCGCGCACGCGGCAACGTCGGCGGTGTTCGGCGTGAGCTTGACGATGATCGGCTTGTCCGTGCGCGGACGCACCGCGCGAACGACGCGCTCGAGCTCGGCGGGCACCGCGCCGATGTCGAGTCCCGTCTTGACGTTGGGACACGAGACGTTGAGCTCGACGGCGGCGACCTCCGCGCGCGCGCCGACCGCCTCGGCGAGCGCGCCGAGCTCCTCGGCGGTCGAGCCCATGACGTTGGTGATCAGCGGCACGGGCAGCTCGGCGAGCGCCGGGAGGTCCTCGCGCAGGTAGCCGTCCAGGCCCTTGTTGGGCAGGCCGATCGAGTTGAGCATGCCCGCCGGCGTCTCGAACAGGCGCGGCGGCGGGTTGCCCGCGCGCGGGCGCAGCGTGATCGTCTTGGAGACGAACGCCGCGAACGGGAAGTCGGCGAGCAGCGCGTCGCCGAACGCGCGCCGCGCCGCGATGGCATCGAAGGTGCCCGACCCGTTGATGATCGGGTGGGCGAGCTCGAGCCCGCAGAACTCGACGCTCATGACAACGCGGTCTCCAGGCTCGCCGCCTCGAGGACCGGGCCGTCGACGCACAGCCGCACGTAGCCGTCGCGCGTCGGCACGACGCAGCCGAAGCACGCGCCGTACCCGCAGGCCATCCCCGACTCGAGCGCCAGCTGGGCGCTCACGCCCCGCGCCGCGCAGAGCGCGCGCACGGCCTCGAGCATCGGCGGCGGGCCGCACGCGTACACGACCACGTC